>WFRY01000332.1 GCA_015486315.1 Desulfobulbaceae bacterium | reverse complement strand
CTCCGATAAACTCTGTGTTGTTGTGGGGGGAGGTCGTGTTGCGGAACGTAAAGTTCTCGGCCTGCTGGCAGCGGGAGCACAGGTCCGGGTGGTCAGTCCTGAACTGACTGATCTCCTTGCCGAAATGGTGGAGAACAGCAGTATTGAGTGGTTGGCGCGAGGCTATCAACAGGGTGACGTTGTCGGGGCGGTGCTGGTGTTTGCCGCCACAGACCGCAGAGAGGTGCAGGAGGCTGTCGTCCTGGAGGCAAACCGGGAGGGGCGGCCTGTGAACGTGATAGACGAACCTGAAAACTGCACGTTTCAGGTGCCTGCGGTTGTCCGGCGTGGAGATCTTATCCTGGCTGTATCCACCGGCGGCAGGAGCCCGGCTGTGGCTGCCATGGTCCGACGAAGGCTTGCCGAAAGCTTTGGAGAGGAGTATGGCCTGCTGCTTGAGCTGATGTCCCGGATTCGAGAACAGGTACTTTCCGATGACCGGGACTGTGCAGCGCGGAAAATTTTATTTCAAAATGTTCTCCATGACGATATAGTCCTGTGGATACAAAACGGGCGCAGCGATTTACTGCGCAGTCATCTGCGTGCTGTCCTCGGACCGGATGTGGATCTTGATATAATTATGAAGTAGGTGCAAACCAAGAGTTATGCCCTCTGTTATGAGTTACAGCCCACCGGGAATAGATATATGAGCTATCTGCTTTTTCAACTCAGCTTTTTCGCTTATTTTCTTGCCACTGCAGCCTATATCGTTTTTTTTATTACCCGAAAGGGAGAGGTGCGTCGCATTGCGCGGATGATTTTTTTTGTCGCCGCCGGCCTGCACACCATAAATATCATTGCCCGTTATGTAGAGGCAGGACATACCCCGATTACCAGTATCCATGAAACGGTTTCGTTTTTTGCCTGGTCCATTTCCTGGTGTTATCTCTCCTTTCGCTGGCGCTATACGGTAAAAAATTTCGGTACCTTTGCCAGTATAATGGTCCTGATGCTCATGCTGGCGGCCTCCCTGGCCTCCCGTGAGATCATGCCGCTGCCTCCGGCCATGCAGTCCTGGCTTTTGCCCGTCCATGCCTCCATTGCAATCGTCGCCGATGCATTTCTGGCTCTTGCCGCCATCGGCGGCGGCATGTATCTGTTGCAGGAACGGGAACTCAAGCAGAAACGGTTTGGTTTTTTTTATACTCGTCTGCCCTCCCTTGAAGCGCTGGATAAACTTAATCAGCACTGTATAAGCATCGGTTTTCCGCTCATGACCCTGGGAATGATCACCGGTTATATCTGGGCAAAACAGATTTGGGGTGGTCGGGACTGGCACTGGGATCCGAAAATAATCTGGTCCATGATTACCTGGTTTCTGTATGCCGGACTGATGCATCAGCGTTTTACCCTGGGCTGGCGGGGGCGCAGGGCCGCACTTGTGACAATCATCGCCTTTTGCGCAGTTCTTCTGACGCTATGGTTTCAGCTCAAAGGGGTGCACACTTATGGGGCATGAAGCCATTGTTCTGCTTGGGGTAAACCATAAGACGACTCCCCTTGCAGTTCGTGAGAAACTTGCCCTGTCGGGCGGATATGAAGAACCCCTTGCCAGGCTGCGCCGGCTCAGCGGTCTCGCCGAGTATTATCTGCTTTCAACCTGCAACCGTGTGGAGATCCTCTTTACCTGCCATGACCCCGGACAGATGCGCCGTGAGGTGCTTGATCTGATGTTTGCCGGTAATGTAACCCGGGAAGAAGTCGCCGAGTGCATTTATACCTTTGAGAATGAAGAGGCGGTCCGTCACCTGTTCATGGTGGCTTCAAGTCTTGACTCCATGATTGTAGGCGAGTCTCAGATCCTTGGTCAGCTGAAAGATGCCTTCCGGCACGCTTCCGAACAGAAGACTTCCGGTCAGATTCTCAACAAACTGCTCCACAAGTCGTTTACCGTTGCAAAACGGGTGCGTACCGAGACCAGGATTGGTGCCAGTGCCGTATCTATTTCGTATGCCGCTGTAGAACTGGGCCGTAAAATTTTCGGCGACCTGAAGGGTAAACGGGTCATGCTGATAGGTGCCGGTGAGATGGCCGAACTTGCTGCAGAACATCTGGTCGGTCAGGGCGTTGCAGGCGTGGTGGTTGCCAACCGAACCCTTGAACGGGCCATGAATCTTGCCAAGCGTTTTAACGGCAGGGCGGTCGGGCTTGACGAACTGGTGGAACAGTTGCTTCATGTTGACATTATTGTCAGCTCCACCGGTGCCAGGGAGCTTATTCTGCATAAAAAAGATGTGGCCTCAATTATGCGCAGGCGACGGAATCAGCCACTCTTTTTTATTGATATTGCAGTGCCCCGTGATCTTGATCCTGAAATAAATGAGCTGGATAATGTATATCTCTACGATATTGATGATCTCAATAATGTTGTGGAGATGAATAAGGAACAGCGGGATCAGGAGGCGATTAAGGCCAGGCGGATTGTGGAAGAAGAGACGCTGAAATTCAGTCACTGGCTTGATTCCATGCAGGTCACACCAACCATTGTCGAACTCAGAGCAGCAGCTGAAGCCATCTGTCGGGCAGAGCTTGCCAAAACCCTGCCCCGCTTAAACGGGATCAGTGCCGGGGAACAAAAATCCATTGAACGGATGGCTGCCTCCATAGTGGGGAAGATGCTGCATAATCCAATGAAGTACCTGAAGAGTGATCATCACTGTGCCGACCAGGAACAACGGATTTCCACGGTTCGTAACCTGTTTAATCTTGATGAGAGCAATCATGCCGGGAAAAATGATTAATGAGGACCGGATGGCAATCCTGGAGGAAGAAACGTTCATCCTCCGAGATTCCGGAGAAATTCCTGAAATTGCTTTTCACTCCACTCTCCACTATCTGACCGATGATGAAGAGGGGCCTGCGATGCTTCTCACGACGGAAGAACTGCAGTTATTGCAGGATGCGGCTCTGTTCCGTTATCGGGAAATCGTTCTGCGTGACATTGACCCGGCTAACCGGGACCTGGGACTCTATCGAGGGCCCTGCCGGACAATCTACAACTGGCAGCGGATGCAGGACTTCTGTAAACGTATCGGTCGGGACTGTTCGTCTTTTAAAGAACCTGTCGCCTCGGCCCTGATCCGTTTTCTGGAACAGGAACTGATTGATACAGGGAGCGGCAGCCGGACAAGTTCGGTAAACTGTTCTGCTGACTGGTTGATGGATTTTGCAGCCCGCCTTGATCTTTCCGTTGATGCCCTGCCGAAGGGCTGGCAGGATCTTTGTCCAAGTTGAACCGTAAGTGCTTCATTAACCACACTCTTGACATGATTACACCTCGGAATGTAAGCGTTTCATGAACCCCCTGCTGTGCGTGATCAAGTCTCCAGATAATACCCCTGTATATCTGGGGACTTGAGCGCGTGCAGCAGGGGGTTCATGGAGCGCTCACGTTGAACCCTGACACACCTGGTCATTATGCGTATTGGAATTATCGGGACCGGCAGACACGGCAGCCGGTACGCCGGTCATATTGTTCGTGACATAGAGGGCCTTGAACTTGCCGCCATCAGCAGGCGTTCTGAAGAGGGAAGGGCACAGGCCTTGCTCTGGCAGTGCAGCTGGTATAGTCACTGGCAGCAGTTGGTGGAGGATAGTCGGGTTGAGGCTGTTATCAGCGTCGTCCCTCCTGCCCTGAATCTTGCCATTGCCCGTGCCTGTGCCCAATGGAACAAGCCGCTGCTCCTGGAAAAACCCCTTGCTGAAAGCGCGGCCTCTGCCGCTGCAATCGTCCAGCTTTATCAGAAGTGCAATCTCCCCCTCACTGTCGGTCAGACGCTGCGTTACAACCAGGTTGTTCGAGTTTTCAAGGAAAGACTCCCTTTGATCGGAACCCTGCACAGCTTTTCCGCCAATCAGCGCCTTGAACCATCTACGCTGTCCTGGCATGAGCAGCCCGAACTGGCCGGAGCCGGAGTGAGTTTTCATACCGCTGTGCATGTATTTGATGCCCTGCGGTTTATTACCGGTCTGGAGATTGTCCGGGTGATGGCTCTGACCGGAAGCCGTTATAATGAGGTCCTGGAAGATCTGCTGCTGGTCATGGTCGAGATGGAAAATGGTGTGCGGGGAACCGTTGACTGTTCAAAGTTGGGCAGGGCACGTTCCGGCCGATTTGAATTTGTCGGCAGTGACGGACAGCTGGCCGGTGATCAGGTACACAACACCTGTGCCCGGATTGAGGGTATGGACATTGAGCGGCTTGACTGCGGTGAACCGGTGGGGACCATCATCCCTCTTCTTCAGGACTGGCAGCGATTCCTGGCCGGGAGGGGAGACAATCCGATAACCGGAGCTGATGGACTGCGGGCCGTGCAGATCTGTGAAGCCTGTCTGCAGTCGGCCCACAGTGGGTCGTGGGTCACGGTTGATTATGGATAATGAGGGCTTTTCCTGCTTTAGAGGAGAAATTCCGCCGGCTGAATTCCCAGGTCAGCCGGATGACGGGTCTGCTGAACCTGCCGATTGAACATTTCCGTTTCCGGATTCCACATGCCAAGGTTGAGGTAGGAGCCTTTCCGGTAGCCGCCGTTTTTTGTCTTTTCCAGCAACAGTACCCATAATGAATCCTGATCTTCTGCTCCCTCAGGGGCATGTGCCACCAGTCCTAATTCTTCATTGTCAAAGATCAGGACCGTGCCGACGGGATATATGCCCAGCATGCTGATAAAGACCTTCAGCAGGATTGGATCAAAAATGGTGCCGGAATCTTTCAGCATCAGTCCCAGGGCTCTGTCCGGACTCATATAGGATTCCCGATACACTCGGGGTGCGGTGACGGCGTCGTAGACATCGGCAACAGTAATGATGCGGCCAAACAGGCTGACGGGCTTTTTGCGTGGTGTCTTGGGGTACCCGGAGAGATCGTAGCGCAGGTGGTGTTCAAAGGGGGCAAGCATGATGCTCGCCTTGCGGTCATAGGATGCCCGAAGCCTGAGGATTCGCCGGACACTGTAGATGGAATGCTGCTGGATAATATTGTATTCTTTCGGGGTGAGTTTGCCCGGCTTGTTCAGTATTTGCTTCGGGATGTCGATCTTTCCCAGATCGTGGAACAGAGCACTGAGACCAAGCCGGGACAGCTGAACCTTGCCCAGTCCTATACGGTGACCAAGGCAGAGGGAAAGAATGGAGACATTAATGGAGTGAGTAAAGGTGTAATCGTCATAATCACGGATAGTTGACAGGTCAAGCAGGACATTGTCATCACTCATGATCAGGTCGACCATGTTCTGGACCAGCTGGACGGATTTACCAAGACCGGCATTTTTGTTGGCAGCCAGCCGCTGGGAAATATCCTGCAGTGAGTGCATGGCACTGCTGTATGTCAGGACAGCCTTCTTGGTCAGCCTCCGGCGTCTCTGTTTGTCTTTTGTCGCTGCCGGTTTCTTTTTTCTTTCAGCAGGGGCGGATGTTGCACGTACCTGTTTGTTTTCCTGTTGCTTTCCGTTGTTTTTCCGGGAAGCGGATTGTTCACTGCCCGCCGTTGCTGCACCATCTTTGTCCATGAAAATTGCCGATAGTGACTGGCCCTGGGTGGTATCAATGAGCTCCACCCAGTGGTAGTTTTTTTCATCGAGCTCGGACTGGAGCCAGAATGATGGATCTTTTTCGTTTTCAGACCGGTTCAGGAGACGGATAAAGACGAGAATTTCGGCATGGGAGATATACGCGGTGCTTCTTTTAAAACGCAACCCTTCAATCCGGCGGTTAGCGAAATAGGTAAGCATTTTTTTGGCCAGGCCTGCCGCGTTGCGCTGTAAACCGACTTTTTCCTGTTGCAGGTAAAAACAGCCGACCGAGGCAAGAAGGTTTATTTCATCGTCAAACTGGAGGCATTCTTCAATAATTGTTGTAAAATTATCAACGCAGTCCTGCAGCAGTTGATTGTTGTCGAGATGGATTCTGGCCGTTGAGATCAGGGAGTTGAATGCCTGGAGAAAACGTTGTCCGAGTAAGGGGTCAACTGTCGGTTGCCGGGTGACGTTGCGGTTTGGTTTTTCAGGCATGACGTGTCCCCAGGGCCTTGCGGCAGGCAGCCCTGACATCGGGAATCATGCTGGCTGCTCCTTCTCGAACAATTTTTTTCGCCTCTGCATTACGCAGGGTCAACAGGGCTCGGGCTGCTCCTTCTTTATGTGCCCCGCCTCCTGACGCAAACAGGGTGCCGAGCCTGGAACCCTGGAAAAGGCATGTTTTCAGGAAGGGAATGCATTGTGCGCTGCCCACTTTACCAAGGGCATGATAGCAGGCAAGTATATGTTCACGGTCATCGGTTTCTCCTGCATGCTCCTGCATATGTCGGCAGAGAAGCTGTTCAATGGCTGCATTGCGTTCCCTGCCGGCCATGGAGAGGATCGTCCGGCGAATGGTCTCGTCCGGGTCATCAATCAGGGGGAGCAGTTTCTGCAGATCCACTGCATCCCACATGGTAAGGAGCTGAAAGGCTTTGCTGCGGACAAGCGGACAGGAATGGAAGGCCAGGGCCGTAAGAATCGGGATGGCCTGTTCCATGGGAATTCTGTTGAAAAAGGGAAACAGGTGCAAACATATTTTTTTGTCTATCCCTTCGGCAACTGCTGCAAAACTCTCTGGATTAAGTTTGCAGAAATGTTCAAAAACGGCAAGAAATGCCGGGCCAAAGCGCTGAATGTCGATTTTTTCACTGAGTGGTGCCAGAGTTTTCAGCACATCCGGAGGCAGGAGGCGTATCAATCTCCAGAGTGCATCCATCTCGCTGTTTGATACGGATTGGTCGGGTGTGGTAAAAAATTTTTCAAGATCACGCAGGCTCTCTGGTCGGGATACGGTACGAAACAGGTCCGTAATCAAAGGGCTGAGTTGTTTTTGCCTCTTGTTTTCAACGGTTTTGATCTTTTTAAGGATACTCAGGATTTTCAGACCATGGGTGAACTGATGCTGCTGCAGGCAGAAGAGAAACCGATCCTGGAGGAAATCCATGATGTCAACCGCCTCCTGCTCGCTATTTTGGAGCAGCAGGAGAATAAGCAGGATCTCTATGGTGCTTTCGGTGTCAACCCCGTTTCCCTCTTTCTGGATCAGGGCATCAAGTTGAATCTGTTCCATTTCGGTCAGCTGCCATAAAGAGGTGTCCGGTGATGTCAGGGCAAGGCTGGTCGTTTCCTGATCGTTATCGTCTGAATCTGTTTCCTCCAGGTCGGATTCTTCTGTATAGTAATCCTGCCACTCTGCATTTCTGCCCGCCTTATCCGCCGGGATATCCGTTGCCGTGTCCGGTCCCGGTGCCACCCGAAAGGAATTCAGGTTGAGGAGCGGGATATCCATGGCCGTGAGGTCAATGGTTTTGTACTCAATATGGGGAAAGTCCTGCTCCCACAGGGCGGTGGCAATGTTGCCGTCATTTTCTATATCATTGCGCCTGTTACTGTTGATCACCCTGAGCAGTGACTGGATTTCCCAGAGTTCGATATCTTTAAAGAATTCAAACCATTCGACTCCGTCTCGACCAAGGAGAAAGGCAATGTCATTCTCGTCTGTTTTACCCTCGTAAACGACATTTTCATTGTAGACGATGCTGGTTTTGTCGATTTCAAAACGCAGACTGCTGTGGCTTTCGAGAAGAGTATTGATGGCGGCAAAAATTTTGCCGAGATGCTGCTTTGCAATGGAGTGGTCTTCGGGGTAGAGACTGTGATGCTTGACCGCACCCGCCAGCAGCTGAATTATGGTCGCAACTTTTCGTTGTTCGGATGCCTGGGGTGTTATGGTGTCACTGCGAGACTCTGTTACCATTAAACAGACTGATGGGTAAAAGTTAAAGTGCGTGCAGTTTACTCAACAAATCGGAGGAGTTCAGTAACCGGACTTCTGTCGGTACGAAAGCCGTTTGCCGGCGCTTCCATGTCCGGGTAGCCGATGGACAGGCCAAGGACCAGTCGTTTTGATTGGGGGATATCAAGATAATCTTTGACCTCCCGGGCATAGTCGGTAACAAAGGCCTGGGGAACCGTACCCAGGCCGTGGGCATGGGCGGACAGCATCAGGGACTGGGCAAAGAGGCCGAGATCAAAGAGTGACCACAGGGAGAGCGACTTGTCCTGGAACAGGTAGATGGCATGGGGGGCACCGTAGAAACGAAAGTTAACCTTTTTGGCCTTGACAATCATTTCCGGGGCTGCGAGATCAATGCCGGTCAGCTCTTTACGCCTGGCAAACAGATGATTGATTCTCTCCTGTTCCGCATCGGGCCAGGACTCGGGTGCTGCCAGGTCCGGGCTTGGTTCAGCCCCGTTTTCCAGCAGTTCAACCAGCCTCCCGGACAGCCCCTCTTTTGCAGCGCCTGACAGGACCATCACCTCCCAGGGCTGGGAGTTTTTGTAGGACGGGCTCCAGGTAGCGGTTTCAATAACTTTTTTCAGTACTTCTTCGGGCACGGAATCCTTTTTGAAACCGCGTATGCTCATCCTGGTCTTGATGCAGTCGACAGCGTCCATGGGCTCTCCTGAAAAGGGTCTTGTAACTTGAGCAGTTCTGGTGCGCACGGGGCTGTACGAACGGTACCTGGATCTGTACCGTGCACACCATGATTACTGTTTGCCGGAACTCAGTGCTTGAAGGAACGCTGGCCGGTGAACATCATCGCCACCTGCGGATCAGCCTCGTTGCATGCCGCAATGGAGGCATAGTCACGCATGGAGCCGCCGGCCTGCAGAATAGCGGAAATTCCCTCTCGAATACCAACGTCTGCACCATCCCGGAACGGAAAAAAGGCATCCGAGATCATGACCGAGCCGGGCAGGCCTGCACGATCTTCCTTGACCTTGGCATCAATTGCCTCCAGGTCTGCACCATCCCGTTTCCCCTGCTTGACCTCCAGGGCGAGATCGGCGTATGGAATGCCCAGCCTGTCAAAACAGGTGATATCGGCATATTTGACATATGCCTTGTGAACGGCAATCTCAGCCACGCCGACCCGATCCTGTTCCCCCGTACCAATGCCGGTGGTGCAGCCGTCTTTTACATAGATAACAGAGTTGGATGTCACACCGTGCTCCACTGCCCAGCCAAAGATCATGTCATCAAGTTCACGCTGGGTCGGCCGGCGTTCACACGTGTACTCCTGTCCCTTCCAGGTTGCAGTTGCCGGCTGCAGGTCATCGGCTGAACGGATGGAGTTGACTGCGGACTGCTGGACAATAATGCCGCCGTCGATGAGCGATTTAAAGTCGACAAAACGATATTTTTCAAAATCAGCCAGCCGGTTGATCCCGTCCATACGGATAACGCGCAGGTTCTTTGCCTTGGCCAGGATTTCAAGGGTTCCCTCTTCAAATTCCGGTGCGCAGACAACCTCAAGATAATTTTGGCTCAGCAGATCGGCAGTAGCCTTGTCCACAGCCCGACTCATAATAACGGCACCGCCAAAGGCGGCAATACGGTCGGTCCGATTGGCCTTGTTGTAAGCATCCGCCAGGGTATCTCCGATTGCGGCCCCACAGGGATTGTTGTGTTTGAGAATAACGGCAGCAGGTTTATCGACCAGGTATTTTATGATGTTAAGTCCGTTGTCCACGTCGGTCAGGTTGATCTTGCCGGGATGCTTGCCCACCTGCAGCATATCGTCAACCGTGATGCCGCTGACCAGAGAGTTGTCCGGTTCGATAAACTTGCAGTCACCCAGTACCAGGTTACCGTTCACCAGTTCATACAGGGCCGCCTCCTGGTCGGGATTTTCACCGTAGCGCAGACCGCGTTCATCCACCGAGCCGTCTTCCATGGGGATTCCCCAGGTGCGCTTGCGATAGACCAGGGTCTGATCACCAAAAGAGACGGTCATCTCCAGGGGAAAGGAATCGCCGAGAATGGTTGTATACATTTTCTTAATGTCACTCATTGGGTCACTCCGCTTAAAGGTAAAAGTTTGTCAGTATCTTGAAACTGCAGCATATATAGTATCCCACGGAAAAATCGGCAAAAATAAGTGGGAAATAGTTTGTCTGTTCTGCGGGTTATGTCCTTGCCGGATTCATCCTCTGAAACTCTCTGTCCCAGTCTTTGCAGACCGGGTCAAACCCCTTGTCCGTTATTACTGAACAGACCTCTGTTATGGACCGGTGATCCCCGACGCTGAACTGTTCGCCCTCGTGTTCATCCGAGGAATAGCCGCCCGGTGCCGTGCAGGAACCGGCTGAATAACGGGTGGGGCCAAGCCCTAACATGCCGTTGCGATAGCGTGCCTCCTCCCGGGTCGACAGGATCAGGCCGACATCAGGATCAAAGATGCGCAGGGCAAATATGAGTTGGCTCAGGTTTTTTTCACTGACTTCCACCATGGGCTCAAATTCGCCTGCGGCCGGACGCAGCCTGGGAAAACTGACCGTGAAGTTCGTCTGCCAGAAATGTTTGCGCAGCCAGGCCAGGTGTCTGCCGAGTACCAGTCCCTCACAGCGCCAGTCGGCAAGGCCGAGCAATGCTCCGATACCGAGTTCCCGCATACCGGCGGCAGCTGCCCGGGCAGGGGTGGAGAGACGATAGTCATAATCGCATTTTTTCCCGGAGAGATGTACTTGATTATACACCTGCCGGTCATAGGTTTCCTGATACACGGCAACGGCCGTAATACCGGCTCTGAAGAGCCGGGCATAGTCGCTCTCTTCCAGCGGCTGCACCTCAATGGACAGGGCGGCAAATCTATCTTTAAGGCGCAGGGCAACCTCTTCAAGGTAGTCCACTCCTGCCTTGGCAGGGGCCTCGCCGGTCACCAGTAAAATATGCTGAAAGCCCCGTTTGCCCAGGATTTCAGCTTCGTGTTCTGCCTCGTCAACAGTAAGTTTTCGGCGAGGAATCTTGTTGTCGGCGGCAAAGCCGCAGTAGGCGCATCGGTTCACGCAAAAACTGGACAGGTAGAGCGGGGCATAGATCTGGGTCGTTCGGCCAAAACGCATGGCCGTAAGTTCTCTGGACCTGGCCGCCATCTGCGGCAGAAAATATTCCGCAGCAGGAGACAGCAGGGCTACCAGGTCGGTAAACGTGCAGGTCGATTCTGTAAGGGCTTGTGTCACCTGAGCTGCCGTGACGCTGCTGAGACGTGCCTGCAGTTCTTGAAATTCGGAACCTGAAACCTGAAATTGGGAACTCATCCGTCAGTCCTGGATAAAATCAAGCTGTTCACCAACCAGGCCATGAATCGGGGAAGATGCATCAGCCTCTGTAGAACATATTCCCAGGCCGGATTCAAAGGCTTCCCTCCCTGCTTCAACCGCCATTTTAAAGGCCTTTGCCATCCGCACCGGATCGCCGGCAACGGCAATGGCGGTGTTGACCAGCACCGCATCCGCTCCCATCTCCATAGCTTGGGCGGCATGGGAGGGGGCGCCGATTCCCGCATCAACGACTACCGGAACCCTGGCCTGATCAATGATAATGGCTATCTGCATTGCAGTCTGGATGCCCTGGTTGGTACCGATGGGGGCTCCCAGAGGCATAACTGCCGCTGCACCGGCGTCCTGCAGGCGCAGAGCGAGAATCGGGTCTGCATTCATATAGGGCAGGACGATGAAATCGTCTTTGACCAATTGCTCGGTGGCCTGCAGGGTATCAACCGGGTCCGGCAGCAGGGTGCGCGGGTCCGGGGTTACCTCCAGCTTGAGCCAGGATGTCCCCGAAGCGGCACGGGCCAGGTGGGCCAGCCGGACGGCTTCATCCGCATTGCGGGCTCCGGAAGTATTGGGCAGAAAATGAATACGATCCATGTCAAGGTGGGACATGATATCGTCTTCCGGATTTTCCAGGTTAACCCTGCGCAGTGCCACGGTAACCATCCTGGATTCGGAGGCTTCAATGGCCTGCTGCATCAGGGCGGCAGAGGAGAATTTACCGGTACCGACAAAGAGGCGGGAAGAAAAAGGTGTATCAGCAATAGTCAGCATCTGTATGGTCAGCCTCCGCCGACAAAACGGATCAGTTCCACCTGGTCGCCATCAGCGAGGTGAGTCGTTTCATACTGATCACGAGCAATGATTTTTTTATTTATTTCAGCAACAACTGAATCAGCAGGCAGGTCCAGGCTGTCAAGAAGAGAAGCAAGGCTTTCTCAGGTGCCGATCTCTTGTTGCTGTCCGTTACAGAGTATTTGCATTAAAAACAGTGAGTACAGGTAGGGGGTACGCTATAGGCCGCGGCATAATCGAATAAACCAGCACCCCTGAACAGTTACATCCCGTTATTTAACGACTTTTTCATAACAGGCCTGAGTAGTTACGCTGGACTATGATTTCAGGTCACAGCCATCACAAACCATGAAAATAGTCTGGATCAGCAGCACTTCAAAGACTATTTCCGGATAAAGTAATATCATAATCAAAACCGGCCGCCTTGCCAACAGTGAAAATTTTATTAGCCGGGAATAGTTATTTGTTCAGACCTGACGGAATGACAGATCGAGCATCGGTTCGTGTCGGGCGGCATTTTTATTCCTCATCAATGCCCAGCAGCAGTCTCACCACCTGGTTTGCCTGGTGGTGGGCTGCAATACCGACTCTGGATGCAAAGAGGCTGCCGTGGCTTTTCACATCGGATTTATTGTCGCCCACAATGTACACATGGGGTTTTATCCGCCTGCAGATAATTGTATTACCGCTTTCGCAACCGGCCATGCCGGAAGCACCAATATAGCCGGTGTCGGGCATGTGCTGCAGGACGGTTCGCAGCGCCGCTGCCTTCATTGCCGGATTATCGAAACATTCAACCAGTACATCCACCTCTTTGAAAAGTCCGGGGATGGACTGTTCACTGAGTTTGCTATCCAGGGTTTTAATGGCCACAAAGGGGTTGATCCGGACCAGTGTTTTTTTCAGGGCAATGGTTTTTTTCAGGCCGATCTGGTCTAAAAAGTAATGCTGCCGGTGGATGTTGCTGAGCACAACAACATCATAATCCGATAGGATCAGCTTGCCGATGCCGATCTTGACTAAGCACAGGGCCACTGCAGAACCCAGGCCGCCCAGCCCCATTATGCCGACGGTTGCACGTTTGAAACGATGCTGAAACTCCGGGCTGTGCCGGGCTTTAAGAGCCCGCTGCATGTCAAGTGCCGATGGGATTTCCCCCACCTTGATCAGGGAGCAGCTGTCGTTATCCTGCAGGAGCGCATCAGGCGGGGCCGGGGCACCGTTTAACACCAGGACATCCGCACCTGGTTTCAGCTCCGCTGCCAGATCTCCCAGCCGGATTCCTTCTCGATACGGATAGGGGCGTTCGTTAACCGTGAGCATCTCAGCCTACCCGGTGGGTGAGTGGCGGAATATGTTCTGCTGCCTCGATGGTACAGTTGTGGAGAACACTGTGGGCGCCGATAACGCACCGATCACCCAGCCTGCACTTATGGAGCACCACACCGGTTTCAAGATGTACTTCACTGCCGGTTGTCGAGCCGCCGGTGATCTGTGTTCCGGCCTGAATAACCGTATCCCGGCCAACTGTACAGTCCGGGGCAATGAGAATGGTCTCCGGTGAATACAAGCTCACGCCGCTGAGCATGAGCGCACGGTTATGACGCATCTGCAGCTCGCCGTGTGCCTGAGCAAGTTCTACTCTGGAGTTAACACCGAGTACATCAATGGCCGGTGAGTGGATAAATTTATGAACCGTGTGTCCCCGGTCCACGGCAATGGAGACAATGTCGGTCAGGTAGACCTCTCCCTGGCTGTTGTCCGTCCCCACCTCTTTCAGTGCAGTGAACAGGAAACCGGCATCAACGAGGTAGATACCGGCATTAATTTCCTGAATGGCCAGTTGTTCCGGTGTGGCATCTTTCTGTTCTACAATCTCCAGGACATGACCGTTGCTGTCGCTGATTATCCTGCCGTAACCAAAGGGGTCGTCAAGTAGTGTCGTCATCAGGGTGAGCATGGCCTTGCCGGCCAGATGCTGTTTAATCATCTCCTGTAATGTGGCCGGACGGATGAGCGGTGTGTCACCACAGAGAATCATGATCATGTCTGCGGAGCGGCAGGCCTCTTCAGCACAGAGAACCGCATGGCCGGTGCCTAACTGCTTTTCCTGGGCAACCGGGTTGAAGCCGTAACCTGTCAGGGAATCAAGCACCTGCCGGCGTTGGTGACCGACAATGACCGCTGTCTGACTGATGTCGGTCTGCCCGACAGTGTCCAGCACATGATGGAGCATGGGTTTAAAAAAAAGTTCATGCAGAACCTTGGCCTTGCCGGATTTCATGCGGGTACCTTTGCCGGCGGCGAGAATTACAGCGGTGATGGATGGGGTCGTCATGGGAATGATGCTCCTGCAGAATATGAAAGGAATAGGAGTATTGGCAGAGGATGAGTCATCGATACAGCTGTGCCGTATTCTCTATGGTTTGTTGTATCTTTTGCCGTAATGTTTTCGGGGCAATGACCTCTGCTTCGTTACCAAATTGCAGCACCTTCATGATCAGTTCCCGATCATCGGCTACCGGCAGGTGGAGCAGAATACCGGTTTTGGTCTGCTCAATCTGCTGGTCGGGATGCCAGTGCTGACCACGGACGGTATCCGCTGCTGTACCGGTCAGGGCAATAGTTGCCGTGAATCTGGCCTTGCCCTTGAAGATACCGAATACGCCGGTCAGGTAGTCATCATCGGGCTGCAGATGGTGTTCAATTTGTTTTTTTGTCGCCTTGATTGAGCGGATTCTGGAGAGATGAAAAAGTCTCTTTCCCCGCCGCAGTCTGCACCATGCCAGCAGATACCAGCGGCCCTGGTAGTTGACCAGTTTAAGGGGGTCAACGCGCCGATGTGTCCCGGGCCCGGCAGATGTTTTTAAATACTCTATTTCAAGCTGCATGCCTGCAAGCAGGCTGTTGATCACAGTGTCAAATATCTGGTTGTCCACCGGCTGAACCTCCACCCATTCGCAGAATATAAGATTTTCAATATGTTCGGGATGGGTGAGGACCATGGCGGACAGTTTGTTCTGCAGCTGCTTCAGCTCGGGCAGGGTTTCCAGACCGGCCTGCGAGGCCATGGAGCTGAGTACACCAAGAAACAGGACAATTCTGGGACTGTCTTCAAACGGCAGGCGGAAATTTTCATCTTCATAAAAATAGCCGTTTCTGCGCTGGTCGAATTTCAGCGGTGCCAGCAGGCGGTCACGCAGGTAGGCAATGTCGCGGTGGGCGGTGGCTGGTGAAATTTCAAATTCTTCTACCAGCTCCCTGGTGTTGGGATAGCGTCCGGCCTGGATGCGGGAATGAAAGGAGTAGATTCGTTCAAGCAGGGACATTTTTTATCTGATTACCAGCCGGCCTCTG
This sequence comes from Desulfobulbaceae bacterium, assembly GCA_015486315.1. GTDB lineage: Bacteria > Desulfobacterota > Desulfobulbia > Desulfobulbales > Desulfobulbaceae > Desulfobulbus_C. Next base: position 1,336 of record WFRY01000332.1, on the reverse strand, counting down.
ACAGGAAAAATCGCAATGGATCTCTTCCCGGCGCAATTGCCCGCCGGTTGGAGCTTCTACACAAATTTTTAAATATCAAGCTGAACATCGGCGGCAGGCAGATTATTTTTATAAAAAATTAAGGGTCTATCACTATATGACAAACCACCCCTGTTACAGTCAAGGTAAATAACAACACAGGAGGTTGGTAATGCAGTATAAAATGGTTGTGCGAAGAACGATGTTTGACTTTGATCTGACCCCAAAGGGAACTGTAAAGCTACGTTCGGTCCGTTTCTTACATGATGCTGCCATGAAACAGCACAATGATTTGCTGCTGGTGACTGAAAACAATACCGTCCAGTTTTTTCTGGATCGGGCCACTCCGGTGTCACATCTCTCCCGGGAGCAGTTTAAATTCGTCAGCGCTGCCTCAAGATATTTTGGCTATATATCAGATCAGGAGCAACTGCCGGTCTGGTTATGGGCCGGAGGACTGGATTTGTCGGAAAGCTGTTGTCGGAGCGTTCCTGCAAAACCTCTGAAAAATTCGGAACCGGCATGCTGCTGAACAGGAGATATAGGGGCATGTTGAAAACTACTGGCAAAACAATCCATGTATATCTGGGGACTTGAGCGCGTGCAGCAGGGTGTTCATGGAGCGCTTACGAGGGACATCAGAATGGTTTGCCCCCATTGCTGATCACCCGGACAGCCAGTCCCAGGATAAGAAGAAAATATCCGTACACAGGGATATTTCGAATAATAGTTTTTGTTTTAAGGGCGTGGAAGATGGCAATACTGCCGCCTAACAGGTGGACAACAGCAATTACCGCCATCGGAAAGATCGTGCCGGCGGCCTGGGGAATGTCCTGTTTAATATTCGCCCAGATAATGTATACGCCAATGAGAAAAGATATCAGACAGAAAATTGTGGTTCTGTCTGCCGTCTGCTGAAACTGTTGTCGTTGTTCCGGGTCCATTGAGTGCTCAAACAATTATTTGAAAAAGTGAGCGGCTAAAATGCAATGTCGATGTGTTATTATTAGCAGAAATAGAGAAGAGATACAAGCCGACAGCGCGTTAAGTCCCGGACATTTCTTCCGGGCTTCAACGATGCGTTGACTGATTTGTCCGTTTTTTCATGATCAGGACTGGTATCCGGGCGGGCGGTCAAGGATAGCTGTCAAATGGATTGTACCGACCTGTTATCGGTAAATCTGCGCGGCAGGCAGGGTAATTTATACAAAATATGTAACTTTTTAATAGTACAGACCTCGTCAATACTGTAATCAGTTTTCCGTTTTATTTCGTAGTAATGGTAAGATAAGAAAAAATTGGACATTAAGCCGGTCTG
>WFRY01000331.1 GCA_015486315.1 Desulfobulbaceae bacterium | reverse complement strand
GAGTAAAGCAGCGCAGCTACGCAAATTGATTACTGATATGTATGGTGAATAATCTTACCAATTTTTAAATTGAGGGTGGCATCATCCGGGTTGCGTGACCGACAATAATTTCTAAAATGATATGTACCGGAATCCCGGGCTTGAAACTGTTTGAGTACGTAGTCAACCGGCTGCCATGGCCCGAACACCTGACCAAGAGATACTTTTCAATACCTTGTACCAGCAACAATAGTGTTTACTATCTCAAACTAATTTTTGCTTTTGCCGATAACATCGGGCAGTGGATACCCTTGGTCCCGACCGCCCCAGTTGAGTTTGTTGCGTAGAATAGTGAAGTATCCCTTGTGAGGGGAACTGATCAGGCGCAGCGGTTTGGCAGCAGCGTCAACCACCAGAAAATCGTTGGCCTGCATTGTCCAGCCCAGACGGCCATCCACCATAATCTTTACATCTGTCGATGGAGGAGCCAGCTGGGTGGTTACCTGGGTACGGGGTGAGAGCAGGACCGGTCTGGATTCCAGCATAAATGGACATATCGGCGTCACCAGAATGGTGCGCAGTTCGGCATGGGCAATGGGACCGCCTGCAGACAGGTTATAGGCAGTAGACCCTGTCGGGGTGGAAATAATCAAACCATCGGCCCTGTAAGTGGTGACATACTCCTCATCGGCCCAGCAACCAAGACGCATAAGCGGCTCGGTACTGCCCTTGACAATCACCACCTCGTTTAAGGCAAAACAGGGTTCACCGGCCGAGTTACCGTTTTTATCAAGAATTTTCGCCCTGAGCATCATCCGCTCTTCTATGTGGATCCGGCCGTCCAGTATTGCTTCAAGGGCCGGATACATCTCCCCGGCACCCACCTCAGTCAGAAAACCAAGATCACCAAGATTAATACCTACGACCGGAATACCGTGCCGTGAGGCCTGATCGGCCACATGCAGCAGGGTACCGTCACCGCCCAGGATGGTCAGGATATCCATTTCCGGATCAATCCGGTTAAGATCCGCCTTAATCGAGCGCTGTTCATACCAGGCAGCGAGCTGTCGGCCGACCTTTTGCACCTCTGGCGAATCCCTGCGGGTTATGATCCCGGCATAACGGACCTGCATACCTTACTGCCCCAGCTCTTTTGATCGCTCGCTTGCCGCCTCTACGGCAGTCATAACCGTTCCACGCAGCCCAGCCTCTTCCATAACCTGCAGGCCGGTAATGGTTGTTCCGCCCGGCGAGGTAACTCTCCCCTTGAGTACGGCAGCAGGTTCCCCGGTCTCCAGGGCAAGTTTTGCTGAACCGTACAGGGTCTGAACAGCAAGCTGCTCGGCAACAGGCCTTGGGATTCCGGCCAGCACGCCACCGTCAATCATGGCCTCAAGAAAGGTAAACACATAGCCAGGGCCTGAGCCGCTCAAACCGGTCACGGCATCAAGCATATTTTCCGGTACCTCAACACAGGTACCGACAGCAGAAAATATCTGTAGTCCCATATCCATATCCATTTCAGCAACATTATGGTTGCCGCTTAAGGCGGATGCTCCGGCAAGAACCAGGGCCGGGGTATTGGGCATTACCCGAATAATACGCATATTGCTGCCAAGTCCGGATTCAAGCTGCCTGATGGTGACACCTGCTGCAATCGAGATAACCAGATGGTTGCTGCCCAGACAGTCCCGATACTGGGAGAGAACCGGCTCCATAATCTGCGGTTTTATTGCCAGAATAACGATCTTACAGTTCTCGGCGAGTTCGACACTGCTGTCGGTTGTCTTGATATTGTAGGTCGTTTCCAGAAATTTCCGCCGTTCGGCAAACGGTTCTGCGACCACAATTTTTTCAGCAGCCAGCAGACCGGACTCAATGACACCGCGAACCAGGGCCTCGCCCATCTGCCCACCGCCGATCAGGCCGATGGATTCTATATTTCCCATACTATCACCACTTGTTGAATATTTTTTATACGGTCGGATTCAACCATGCCATAAACGTAAGCGTTGCAGGATGTTCGTGCAACGCTTACCCATGAACAGTGGGCCTGTATCCCGACCCCCGGCATCACATGTCTATGGTACCAGCCTCACTGAAAAAAGGGCAAAAAAAACCCGCTGGCCAAAACCAGCGGGTAAAAACTACGTTACAAGGTGCCTTAGACTGCGCAGACAGATGGAGCTGTGCCCGACAGATTTGCAGATGGTACATAGAACGGTCTCATCGTGCTGCGGGAATCTTTCCTGTGCCCCACGACCTGGCGCAAAATAGAGTCACCACGCTTGCAGAACTTAACGTATTCCCAGGAATCAGGATTGTCGGCAATGGCCTGCATCAACCCCTGGTGGAGTTGGTGTCCGGAACGATCAGCAATCACATGGCCAAGCAACGGACAACCAAGCAGTGCCAGGTCGCCGACCAGGTCCAGTACCTTGTGACGAATAAACTCGTCATCAAAACGCAACCCGTCCTCATTGAGCACGGAGCGACGGTCCCAGTGAATGGCTATCACATTATCCAGGGTCCCGCCGAGAGCGAGTCCATTGGCCCAGAGCTGCTCGACCTGTTCGACAAAACCAAAAGTTCTTGCCCTGGCAATCTCACGATTAAAACGTTCTCTCGTGATATCTACACAATAGCTTTGCTCGTTAATCAGATCGTCTTCAAACTTAATACGGCCTGAAATTTTAAAGCCGTCATAAGGTTCGACCCGAATACTCTTTTCACCATTGTGGAAAGATATAGGCTTTATAATGCGGAGCACTTTGCGCAGGGCCCGTTGCTTCTTACGCCCGCCCCGTTTAAGCAGATGGACAAAAGGACCGGCACTGCCGTCCATGATGGGGACTTCGTGAGAGTCGATCTCAATATCCGCATTGTCAATGCCCGCACCACGCATGGCTGCCATCAGATGTTCGGTGGTGGAAATACGAATTCCGCCATTGCCGATGGTGGTGGCAAGAGTGGTGTCGACAATCTGCTCCATTCGGGCCGGAACAGCCGGTCGGGAATCCAGATCGCAGCGATAAAAACAGATTCCGCTGTTTTCCGATGCCGGTTTAATTGTCAGGTTAACGGTAGTACCGGTATGAAGACCGACACCGCAGCAACTGACCGAACGTTTTAATGTATACTGATGAGGTTCTATGGAAGTAGCCATTCTTCACCTAATCTCCTGTAATTTTAGATCCTTCTTCTCTCTACCTGAATTTTATGCAAGAAAAAGACCCAAAACTATAAGTTAGCCGGCCATGCAGAATAAAAAATAATTAATGATGATATTCCAGTAAGATAAAAAAATACTTTTAAACGATCTCCGGCAAATAAAGACAACTCTTTGTGTGTCAAAAACAACACACAGCCCCCAACAACCCATAAATGTTGACTTTTTGACACACATGGATGAGGTCGTGTCAAAAAGTCCTATATGGCGTATTATTTTGTTAACCGCTCAAGAACAAAGCTGTCCAGAGCCGGATCGGCATCCACTTTCATGGTCACGCCATAGAGCGGAAGACCGAGATCAAATGCATGGAGCTTTACCATGTCTTTTTCCGTACAGAGGAAACAGGATGCGTCCTCTTTTTCCGCAAGTTTGATGAGTTGCCGTACCTGCTTTCCATGGTACACATGGTGATCAGGCAGGGCCTGAAAGCCGACTGTTTCTACACCAAGCCGGGCAAGGGTCTGCCTGAAGCTTTCAGGGCGGGCAATGCCGCAAAAAGCAAAACAACGCTTTCCTGCCAAGATGTCCTGGTCAACCATCGCCCTGCTGCCGTCTTTATTTTGCTCCTTTAATCCGGAAAATTGATATTTGCCTGTAAAGACAGGCCGGGCTGGAAACTTTTCTTTCAACAGATCAGCAAACCTGCCTGCCCGTTCCCTGTTGTCATCACTGGTTCCGGTCAGGATAAAGGCATGACAGCGCTGCAGCGCCTTTACCGGTTCGCGCAGGTCTCCACCGGGAAAAACCCGGGAGTTCCCGGCCAGGCAATCCGCATTAAACAGGATCAGGTCCAGATCTCGACGGATAGACAGGTGCTGAAAGCCGTCGTCAAGCAGCAGAATATCCGCCCCCATCTGCACGGCCCTGGCAGCCGGAAGTATACGGACCACCCCGGTCAGGACAAAAACACCGGGCAGAGTTTCGGCCAGCATCCTCGGCTCATCACCTACATAAGAGGCATCGAGCAGAATATCTCTGCCGTCTGAAACTACATTCACCCGTTCTTTCGTTGCCCCGCCATAACCACGACTTATAATTGCCGGTTGATAGCCATGTTCCTGCAGCATGGCGGCAAGGTATTGCACCATGGGTGTTTTTCCGGTTCCCCCCATGGTCAGGTTGCCGATGCTTATTACAGGCACCTCAAATGATGTGCTGCGAAAAATACCTTTCAGGTAGCAACGTTCCCGTACCCGCATGGCAAGGCTGTACAGGGGCGATAAAGGCCGCCCCAGTCCATAATAAAAGTTTTTATTCATCTCCGACTCTTGTAACGTATAACAGCTATAATCATAAATCAGTACCTGCCTGTTTCCTCTGCACAGTTATACATATTTGGCATTTTTTTTGGTGAAATTTTATACGCATTTATTTTATTATGCGTTATTAACTGCGCTATAATAAAAAATATGTAATTTTCAGGAGCACCAAATGAACAAATCTAAGGTACTCCTGAACAGTTACAGGACGGTGGTTTTGCACGTTTTCTGCACCACCTGAAGTTAGTTAGTGTCTATCCAGAAATGAGGATTTTCGTTCGAGGTCAAGGATTGCGATAAAAATAAGCGCAGGCATATACGTGATATTCCGAGCATTATTTTTTGAGCATGACGCAGAGATCGGGCGAAAAGACCATTTATGGACAGGCACTAGTTACATAAATATACAATTAATTACCAGGAGGAATACCAGTGAATCTATCGACTAAAATGCTTTCACTTCTCTCTGCCGTTGCCCTGACGGCAACACTCTCAACCGGTGCCATGGCAGGGGATCCCATAAAAATCGGCGTTGCAGGTGCCCACAGTGGTGACCTTGCATCCTATGGCCTGCCTACCGTCAAAGCAGCAGAACTTGTTGTCAAACATATTAATGAAAAGGGCGGCATAAACGGCTCTAAAGTGGAGTTGATGGTTGAAGACGATGTCTGCAAACCTGAAGTTGCCACCAATACTGCCACCAAACTTGTTTCCGGTGGAGCCAACGTGGTCATCGGCCATATCTGCTCGGGTGCCACCAAGGCCGCCCTGCCCATCTATGGAGAG
>WFRY01000330.1 GCA_015486315.1 Desulfobulbaceae bacterium | reverse complement strand
CGATTGCCTTAACTGCATACTGTCCGGTTTCCTGTCCAACATTTACTTTTGCCGTTGTTTTTGTGGTTGTCTGAGCAGTCATGGTGTCCTCCTGATTTATTGGTTGGTTTGTTTCTTTGTCCTCACTATTGCACCATGCGTGCCTGAATTGAATTTTTTAACAAGTAAAAGGTAATGGTGTGTTATAATTATCTGTTTTTATTCCTAATTTTTGTTTTATAATTCAGCGGATTACAGAGGTGGGCCTACAACACTTATGTGCTGCAGACTGAGATATTTTACATTACTGTGGCGGGAAATAACAGGAGTGTGGCGATATGGCCGACAGTTGTGTTGCAGGTGGGTCAGGTTGCTGCAGGGGGCACGGGTAAGGTTGGTCTTCTATAAACCGGCAGGGGAAATATGAAAAATATGTTGTACTTTAATCGGGTGATGATGTGGACAAGGGCCCGGCAGCATTACACCCGCCTTAAGCCTTTTAATTATCTCTTGAGCAGCCCTCCTGCACCCTTTTTTTTATCGGTAACACTTCTATTTAAGACAATGGTTTTGCCGGTAGCTACGGCTTCATCATAGGGCTGTCGATAGATCCTGGCTCCACGAACAGTACGTGTCTTCAGGCGCGGAAAGTGGAAACCGACAAAATCCTGTAACTGGTTGTCCGTGGTTACAGCCAGAGCTCCCGGAGTTATTTTCCCGGAAAGAGCCTGCTCATTTATTCTCTCATTACTCTGAACCTGGGCTGCCAGCTTCCGGGCAAAGCCGTGCAGCAGGCCAAGGTAATAGCTGTTCTTGGCTGTGCGGGTATTACCCCTGAATTTATGGCGATTTTTTTGCCAGAGGCCTTCTAATTGCTGTTCCAGGAAGTAATAGCAGTGTTCGGCAACCGGCACGTTTTCAGCCCTGCCCAGCAGTTCAATGGTTTTGTAGGTGTTGTCTGTCTGCGGGTCATAGATTGATGAGCAGATGATCTGGACAAAAAAATAATCCCTCAGGATTGCACAGATGGATCGTCTGAAGGAGGGGATCTGTTTTTTCCGGGTATTGATGATGAGGCGGGTGCAGGTCGATGGGGATGTGTCTGTTGCTGCATTCAGATTATGTCGATGCAGGAGTTCGGTGGCTCGCTGCATGGCAAGGGCTGCCTCGTGTTCGTTGTCGGATCCGGCCAGGGCCAGTAATTTGTTTATACGTACGATGATGTTTCGTCCGGCTGTGGTCTGCCGGTCTTCCGGCGGTCGGCAGACCACCTCGGTCAGATCACCGGAGGAACGGTTATAGGGAGGCGGCACGCCAAGCATTCGGCAGGCCTGTTGGAAATGTTGATCATGCCCATTGTTGCGGCAGGCAAAGATTTCACTGCATACCTGGTGGGCCATTTCATGTTTGAATACCATCAGCACAACGTCCCATGGGTTCTCCATGATAAGGCTGCGGCTTAACCTGATTGTTCTTTGGCCGGGAAGCCAGCACCCCAACTGCTTTGTCGCATTTGACAGTTCCAGAATAGGGGGTCGAAGTTCAAGCCGGTACTGAAAACAGATATCGGTAAATTCACGCACCAGCTGGTTAAGCCATAACTGCTGCAGTTCATTAATCATCGCTGCACCCGCAACTCTCTTCTTCTGCCCGGCATTCAGGGTAGAGGGGGTGCCCGGACTGCTCAGACCATATCACTGCATCCATGGCAAAGCTGCGGCCGCAGACAGGACAGGTCACATGGTGTTTGGTTATCGGTTGGGTCATGTCTTTGACAACTGCTCAATGGCCCGGATCCGCTGCAGAATCGGCGGGTGGGAGTAGTTTACAAACACATTGAGCGGGTGCGGGGTCAGGTTGGAGAGGTTGTGGACACAGAGTTTTTTCAGTCCGCTGATCAAATCCTGTGGTTGTCCCGTGCTGGTCACTGCCCAGGCATCTGCTTCAAACTCATGTTTTCTGGAAAACAGGTTAAAGAAGATGGCGATCAGGGTGGAGAATGGTGCATAGAGAAAACCAAAGAAAATCAGTCCCCCGTAGATGGAAACATGTTCCATGCCAAAGGCTGCAAAGAGCTGCCGGTTCTCCAGGAACAGGGACATGATAAAAAACATGATCCCTGTCTGGAGAATGGAGGCCGCCATCATCTTGAAAATATGCTTATGTTTGAAATGGCCCATTTCGTGAGCCAGGACAGCGACGATCTCCTTGACTTTAAGTTTTTCCACCAGGGTATCAAAAAAAACAATCCTGCGAAAGCGGCCGAAACCGGTGAAAAAAGCATTGAGCCGGGTCGAACGTTTGGATCCATCCATGGTGTAAATACCCTGGATGGCAAACTGCTGCGCCTGTGCATAGTCGGAGATTGATTTTTTCAGCTCCCCATCCTCAAGCGGAGTAAACTTGTTAAACAGCGGCATGATCAGTACCGGGGCCAGGAACTGGATGATGAGGATAAAGATGGTAACGGCGAGCCAGCAGTATAACCAGGCCAGGCTGCCGGTGACCTGGAAAAACCAGAGTATGGCAGTCAGCAGCGGTCCTCCGATACAGACAGCCAGGACTATGGTTTTCAACAGGTCCAGGATAAAAGTTTTCAGGGTGGTTGTGTTGAAACCAAATCGTTCTTCAATGACAAAGGTGGAGTAGATGGAGAAAGGCAGGCCCACAACGGAGGAGAGCAGGACAAGTCCTCCGGTGAACAGCAGACCGGTACCAATGGAGGCCAGTCCGAAACTGCGGGCGATCAGATCCAGTTTGTTAAAGCCGCCTGCCAGGATAAACCAGATAGTGACCAGCAGCATAAAGGTATCTTGAATTTGGGAGAAACGGGTCGTTACTCTGGTGTATTGCTGAGATTTTCGGTATTTCTCCTGATTAAAGACATCCCTGAACTCAATTGGCAGCTCAGGGTCCAGAGCCCGCAGTTCCAGGACGGCAATGAGCAGATTCAGGAGGTAGCTCAGGATCAGGACGGCCAGAATAAAGATGAGATAGGGGTTCATGGACAGGAGGTTCGGATTTGTTAAGGTTTATGCTCACTGTCGGGAGCAAAGCAGGACAGAGGGGCCTGTATACAATTTGAATAGTGATCGGGAAATAGCAGAGAAAACCGGAAAAAACAAGAAAATCCGACAGGGGGCCTGTTGTCGGGGCTAAAAAGGAGAACTACTGCGGAAAAAACACCCCGGCAGGGAGGAGGCGGCCTTGCCGGGGAGCAGGGAGGTTACCTGTTATTGGATATAGGCCAGGCCTATCTGGTTATTATCCAGATCCTGCCAGGCAACCTTACAGCGAAGATGAACAGGTTGCCACCCCTGATCATCTTCGTTATCACGGGCAGGAGAACAGGCAAGGTTCAATTCACTGCCGACTTGGAGAGGGTTGGCACCAGCCAGCAGCAGGCGCATACCGTCTGTTCCGGCGTCAAGAATTTGTGCCAGATATGTTCCTTCGGCCGGCCCTGTTTTCTCTGTGAGCAGCAGGGGGTAGTTGATTTCATATCTGCCGGCATGACGTCGTTCGTTTAACATTTGCAATCTCCTGTCTATTTGCTGAAATTTTGCAATACAATTTGATTGTAAAGAAGCTAATATCGTGCCAATAAAAATTATTTTAATATTTAATCTGTTGAAACAGCATGTTATGTCAATAAGTCTTGCCGGTGACAAAGAGGCTATGAGGTAAAGACGGCAAAGATGTCGAAAAATTGACATCTCTTGGCAGCAGGGTGTTCATGGAGCGCTTACTGCGCAAACCATTATTTTATGGTAATCCTGCCGTCCGGTGTGACGGGATTGACGACCTTATGATTGCGGACATAGTTTATCATGATTGCTCCCATGGTCAGGTAGGTGTTCCGGATATCGGTACCGTATTTTTTTAACCAGAAATAATGGTTCCCCCCCATCTCGACCAGAAAACTGTTGCTGGCAATTCGGTACTCGTGCTCAGGATCAATGGGTTGCCAGGAACCGTCTGAGGACTGTATCCTGATATCCTGGACTCGGCTGCCCGCCTGACTGATGCGGGAGTGTGCAGCGTCTGTTACCGACAGTTTCTGGGGGAGTCCATTGGGGTCAATTTTGAATTGAATCCCTGAAACCTGCAAAAATCCCCCCTCGCCGATCAGGGTGGCAGAGTGTTCAAGGATTTGGCGGAGATATTTTCCCTGTATGGTCAGCAGGTAGATAGTGCATTCAAATTCGTCTATGTCGGTCAACATCCTATTGGTAATCGGACCGGCAGGGTATTGTTGCCTGCCGCGAAAGGCACCCCCATTGTAGAGGACGACGTCAACCTGAAACTGGTTGCGTATTATATCAGTCACCAGATCGGCAACGGCTGATTCCCGGGTGCGCAGACTTGTACTGCTCAGGTCCCATTCCTGTTCTGTTTTCCCCACCACGGTTGCCGCAGGCAGTTGATTTCGGTACTGGGCAAGTTGTGTTTCCACTGCAGGAACAGGCTTGATATCTGCTGTGACCGGAATGAGTGTGTATGCTGCCGAGCCCGGCAGTATATGATTATCCTTATCCAGAGAAACATCCAGCCTGACCAGGGCCGGACCCTTTTCGCCGCCGTTGACAATAAGTGTGTTGTTCACTCGTTCCACTGTGGCCTGGTAGTTATGGGAATGACCGCCGAATATGATATCAATGCCTTCTACACCTGCGGCAAGTTCCCGGTCTTTGGCCGTCCCGATATGGGTGACCGCGATAATGATCCGGGCGCCTTTTTTCCTGAGCAGCTCAACCATGTTGCGGGCAACGACCACCTGGTTTTGCCGGATTTTTACCTTGCCGTGTACTGTAACCACCGGGAAATCATTCGTCATAAGGGAGAAGAAACCTACCCGGATACCCTGGTAGTCCTTGAGCAGATACGGTTGACAGCTTCCTGCCATGGAGGTTTTTTCGACCTCCAGATCAGAGCAGAGTACAGTGAAGTCAACGGAGTTCAGAGCCCGGGCCAACACCTCGGGGCCATGGTCGAATTCATGATTGCCCAGGGCCAGCAGTTCATAACCTGCCGTATCCATCAGACTGAAGATGGCCTTGCCCCTGAACTGCTGGAAGTATTTCCCCATGAGATCATCACCGGAAGATACGGCAATTACCGGATCCGGGCTCTCCTGCCGGATCTGTTTGATCAGCGCGGCAAGCCTGCTGATGCCTCCAACGACCTCGGTTTTTTCTTCTCCCCTGGTAATGCGAATTGATCTGAGTGTCGGCTCAAGGTTTCCCTGCAGATCACCCGTGCCGATGATGGTGAGTTTGCGTACTGCCGGAGCAGGTTCCGGTGCTTTCTGAGCGCAGGATATCAGGCCACAGCCTGCCAGCAGACAGAGTATACTGAAGATAAGGAGTTGCTGTTTTTTTTCGCTGATCATAATGAATACCTTCTGGAATGGGAACGGCTGCCATTGATGGTTTTTCCTTCAGCCGGTGCAATGTTATGGATGTCCTGCAGGATCAGGTATAGAGATGGTACCAGAACCAGGGTAATGATGGTTGCAAAAAGAATACCAAACCCAAGGGAGATAGCCATGGGAATAAGAAACCTGGCCTGGCGTGAGGTCTCAAAGATCATCGGCAGCAGGCCGAAAAAAGTGGTCAGAGTGGTGAGCAGGATGGGCCGGAATCTTGATACTGCGGCGTTAACCACTGCTGCATAACCGGTTTGGCCCTCCATTCGTTTCCGGTTGGCCAGATCAATAAGGACCAGTGAGTCGTTGACCACCACGCCGGACAGGGCCACAATACCGAAAAAAGAGATCAGGCTCAGGGAATAGCCCATGATCAGGTGGCCGAGAACAGCACCGACAATGCCGAAGGGAATGGCGGTCATGATGATTGCCGGCTGTATATACGACCTGAAGACAACGGCAAGCAGCACGTAGACCAGCAGCAGGGCGGTAGCCATTCCCCGGGCCAGTGCCTGCATGGATTCTTTCCGATCTTTCTGCTTGCCGCTGAAATCAAAGGACAGTCCCGGAAACTGTTTCTGCAGTTCGGGCAGGATTTCCTCTCTCAGCACGGTAACCACCTGGTCGGACTGGCTGGGCGGGGTGATATCGGCGGTAACCCGGATGATCCTGCGCCCGTTACGCCGTTCAATTTTTGTATCGGCCCGGCCCCTGGTGATGGCGGCAACAGCGGAGAGGGGAACTTCACCACCGTTCGGCAGGCGGATCATCATGGTCTCCAGGGAGTGCAGGGATCTACGTTCCTGCTCGGGCAACCGGATCATTACCCGTATTTCGTTTCGTCCACGCAGCTGGCGGGTAATTTCGTAGCCATAAAAGGAGGCGCGGATCTGACGGGCCACGGTTTCCGGGCGCAGTCCCAGACGGTATCCTGTGTTGAGCAGCTGAAAATCAAACTGCTGCTTGCCTCCGGCAAAGCCGTCATCTATATCACTGACCGTTGCAAAGGAGGTGAGTGCTGCGGCCAGTTCACTGCCGGCCTGTTCAAGGACAGCACTGTTTCGATGGGCCAGCTCGACGGTCAGGACTGCGCCTGATCCGGGCCCGCCGAAGTTGGATTTAAACCGGATTGACTCAATGCCGGGGATGTGCCTGGTCAGCCGCCGCCATTTTTTAACAAATTCAGCTGTTGACAGGGGGCGGGAATCCGGAGGCGTGAGAAAGACTTTAATCCAGCCGGTGTTGTCGATGATTTCAGAGAGCATGCCCTGCACCAGGACTCTGCCGCCGTTTTCCTGACTGATTTTTTCTGCAGCAGCCAGCAGTCTGTCTCTTGCCTCCTGCGTCTGTTCCAGCGGCACTCCCACGGGCAGAGAAAAATTGACATAGGCTTTGTCCGATTCAATGCGGGGAAACATGGTCATGCCCATGCGTCCGCTTTTGACGTAGGCCCCGGTGATCATCAGCAGCACAATACCGGTCGCCACGGTAATGTAACGGTAGCGGAGACAGAAGATGAGCATGGGAGTAAAGACCCGGCTGATAAACCGGCGGATGCCCTGGCTGATCATTGCCTGCCAGTCGGCTATAGTGGTCGTTATTTTTCCGCGCAGCGGCTTCTGGTGGCCAAGATGGGCGGGCAGAACAAAAAGGGCTTCAACAAGCGAGATGGCAAAGACCACCACCACAACCAGGGGGATGTTACGGAATATTTTGCCCATTACTCCGGGAATGAAGTAGAGGGGCATAAAGGTAATGATGTTTGTAAGCACGGAAAAAGTCACCGGGACCGCCATCTCCCGCACCCCGGCAATGGACGCATCCAGAGCGGACATGCCGCGCTGCCGGAGGCTGTGTATATTTTCGCCGATAATAATGGTATCATCTACAACAATACCAAGCGAGACAATAAAGGCAAACAGCGACACCATATTGATGGATACATCAAGCATGGGCAGAAAGAGCAGGGCACCGGCAAAAGAAACCGGAATGCCCATGGTTACCCAGAAGGCAAGGCGTGGTTCCAGAAAGATGCCCAGCAGGAGAAAGACCAGGAGTAAACCCAGGTAGCCGTTTTTGAGCAGCAGGTGCAGGCGCTGTTTATAGATTTCGGATCGGTCATTTACTGCTGCGACCTCTATGCCGTCAGGCAGTACGGCCTGTAATCGGGTGATATGTCTGCGCACGGCATCGGCAATTTCAATGGGGCCCTGCTCACCCACCCGGAACACCTCTACACCGATGGCCGGTTTGTGATTATAGCTCAGTTCCCGATCGGTCTCTCTGAAGCCGTCCGTAATGACTGCAATATCCCGCAGCAGGACAGGGGTGCCGTCAGCCGTGGTCAATACCGGCAGACTGCCGAACTCATGGCCGAAATCACGCCGCTCCTTCATCCTGAGCTGCACCTGGCCGCCGGGTGCCTTGATGGTGCCGCCGGGCAGGTCAAGGGAGGCCTGGCGAATGCGGCCGGCAACGTCCTGCAGGTTGAGATCAAAACTGCGCAGGGTATCCAGGGAAATATCAATGGAAATTTCAAGGGGACGTGCTCCCAGCAGTTCAACCTGGGAGATGATCTTATCCTGCAGCAGTTGGTCACGGACCAGCTCCGCATTTTCGCGCAGTACATGACGGCTGAGGTTGCCATACAGGATCAGGGTAATCACCGACCTGCGTTTGATTGGTATGGTCACGGATGGTTCTTCCGCATCAACAGGGAACGAGGCGATTCGATCCACCTCGTTTTTGACGTCAAGGGCCAGCTGCTGCAGATCCATGTCCAGCATCGCCTCTATACGGACAGTTCCGCTGCCCTCGACAGCGGAACTGGTGATCTCCTTAATCCCGGCAAGCGATGAAACCGCCTCTTCCACCGGCAGGATGATTCCTTCAGCGACTTCTTCCGGGCTGGCTCCGGGATAGGCGACCCGGACAATGACTTCGTCCAGGTCAAATTCAGGAAATACCTCCTGTCTGATCTGGGAGGACCAGTACAGGCCGCCGAGCAGGAAGAAGAGCATCAGGATATTGGCGGCCACAGGATTGGCGGCCATCCATCCCAGGGGGCCATGTTTTCCGGAGAACTGGGTCCGGGTCATGGCCGGGATTGTCCGGTGGATTTTTTTCCGGATGTCGGAGAGAGTTTCATGCCGCTAATGGGGGCCGGTACCGGAGAGACAATCAAGCGTTCACCACTGTGCAGGCCACTCGTTATGTAGGCAACATTACTGTCCATTTTAGCCACTGTGACCGGTCGGATTTCCAGGGTGTCAGTCGCATCGGCCAGGAGAACGCTGAAGTCCGGAAGGACAGCCGTGCGCGGGATGGCATAACAGGCAGCAATGGTTTTTCCGGGCAGCAGGACTTTGACCATGGTGCCGAGCAGCAGTGGATTTTTCTGGTTTTGCAGCAGCGGATTTTTAACCGAGATCAGCAGCCGGGCCATGAGGCCCCTGGGGTCGACATCGGGCAGCAGGCGGAGGATGGTGCCCTGCCAGGTTGTGTCGGCATTTCCATTCCAGGGGGTAGGGAGCAGGGTAACCGGTATCTGTTCTGATTGTGTCGAGGGCAGGAGGATGTCGTCCAGATCACTGCGGGGTATGGACACCCTGATCCAGAATTCATCTGTTCCGGCCATGGTGGCTACTGTGGTTTGCGGAGAAATCTCTGTGCCGATGGTAACATTTTTTTCCAGTACCACACTGTTAAAAGGCATTCGGAGCGTGGTACGGTTCAGGTTGAGTTCAGCCTGCTGCAGTTCAGTGCGGGCGGCGGCTTCAACGGCTGTTGCCTTGGCTAATTGCGGTTTGCGCAGGGCAAGGTCCCGGGGGGCATTATTGAGTCCGGATGCTGAATATTCACGAAGCAGGTCGAATTCACGTCTGGCTACTTTCTGGTTGCCCTGCTCAAGACGCAGGTCCATGGAGGCCTTTTGCAGGTTATTTTTGCTGCGCTCAAGGGCAAGCTGATAGTCCTGGTCATCAATCTTCAGGATAAAAGCTGATTTTTTCAGCAGACTGCCGGGGACGAGTTGCGGACTGACCTCCACAACTCTGCCGGAAACCCTGGGCTTAAGCTCAAGCTTTTGCGAGGCAATTGCCGTCCCCATGGCCTCGACTTCAAGGGCAAGGTCGGCAGGTTTGAGCTCCTGCAGTCGAACTACGGTTTTCATCTTGGTTGGTTGCCGGCGATGGACTTTCGGCTTCGAGTGGAGCAACCCCTGCGAAATAAACCAGCCGCAGGCCAGTATTGCCGTAATAATGATGACGGCCATGAATTTTTGTTTTCCCGAACGTACCGGGGCAGCAGTATCGACCTGGAGGGGATCTTCCTGCTGAAATTTTTTATCAGTCATGGGAGGTGTATATTATGGTCATTTCGTTTTTTTGTATAGGTGGATACTTTTTTCGGCAGCAGGCTCCGGAATGTCTGCCATCCAACTGCCGCCCAGGGCCTTATAGAGCAGGATTCTTGCCTTGAGCAGGTCGGCACCGGTCTTGATTCGGTCAAGCTGGAAGGTGATCAGGTTGATCTGTTCCCTGAGCACTGGCAGGAAGTCGTTGAGCCCGTTCAGATAGCGCCAGGTTGCCTCCCGGTAGGCCATTTCAGTTAACTGCAGCTGTTTGTCGATATTGATGAGGAAATTCCGGTATTGCTGCTCCCGGGTCAGGGCATCTTCAACCTCACGGACGGCAGTGAGCACGGTGTTTCGGTAAGCAGCCAGCCGCTCATCCACCACTGCCCGGCTGCGTTTCACCTCGGCCCGGCGGTACCCTCCGTCAAAGATGGGGCCGGTTACCGTGGCTGCAAGTCTCAGTATCCAGTTATCCAGCAAGAGGTCAAGGGCGGTCGAGGTGTAGTTGACTGCCCCGCCAAGCCTGATTTTCGGCAGCCGGTCCGCCCGTGCTGCGGCAACCTGCCAACCTGCACTTTGCAGGCGCAGTCCCGCCGCCCGGATATCAGGCCGCCTTGCCAGTAGATCAGCGGGGAGGCCGGTGGGGGGCAGTGAGGAAATTTCCGGAAACTTCACCCGGCTCAGGTTCATCCCGGCGGCAGTGGAGCGTCCGGTGAGCAGTGCCAGCTGGTTGAGCTGCAGCTGTCTGCGGGCCCGTGAATTGATCAGCCCTCCCTGCAGAGCGGTGACGGTCTGTCCCTGCTGGTACACGTCCAGGGCACTGGCCCGGGACATGGTAAAGCGCATTTCAATGAGGTCCAGTAGTTTTTTATTGAGCTCCAGTTGTTCTTTAAGCTGCAGTTGCTGCTGTCGCTGGGAGAGCAGTTCCACCCAGGTTTCAGCTATCAGACCGCTCAGGCTCATGATGAGGACGTTGACATCCTCCCGGCCTGCATCCAGATCAAGATCAGCACCTTTAATCTGTGCCCGTACCCGCCCCCAGAGATCAATTTCGTAGCCGGTGTCCAGGCCCAGGGTAAAATTTTCATTGGTCTGCTGCCGGGCATCCGAACTGTCGGAACGTAGGTGGGCAGCTGTTCCGTTCATCGAGAGATCCGGGTACTGCCCGGCCCCGGCTTTTGCAGCCAGGGCCCTGGTCTGTGAGAGTCTGGCCCATGCCTCCTGGAGGCTGAGGTTGTCTGCGAGACCGCTTGTAATCAGCTGGTCGAGCTCGGGGTCGTTAAAGTTGTTCCACCAGGGGAGGGCGGCATCATCAGCGGTGCTGTACAGAGAAAAATGGTCGGAAAGATTTTCCGGACCGGGAACTGCAGGTTCCGGACGCAGATCCATGCAGCCGCCGGCAGCCAGTGTTAAGAGCAGCAGCAGGAGAAACATCGGCAGGCGGAGCCTGCACATTGTGGGGGTGTATGGCAATTTGATGATTGACAAATACGCAAAAATGCGATTAATTATCAGGTTCTATCCTTGACGGATTGTAACAGAGATCATGCGGTCGGAAATGATATAATGCACGGCCCGTGGTTTACGCGGATTTGTCGGGGCGGCCGGGTGGGTGATGACTGTCACCTCTCCGGTCGGCACCGGTGGCCGCATTGAATACTTTAACATCTGAAAATAATTTACCAAAGGAGAACGCAAATGGCAATGACGGTAAAGGCAATAGCTGAGAGTATTAATATCATGGGTACCAGGAGTGGTTCTGCCATGAAGGAGCGCAGCCAGGGCCCTGTTCAGGAAATGGCAAAGGAAGAAACCGCTTCCGGTGCCAGTTATCTGGACCTTAATATCGGACCGGCGCGTAAGGATGGGACCGAGCTCATGCCCTGGGTTGTTGAGACTGTACAGGATACCGTTGATACCCCGCTTTGTCTGGACAGCACCAATACCGATGCCATGGCAGCCGGCTTTAAAGTGGTCAAGAACAAAACCCAGGCAATTATGAATTCTATTTCGGCCCAGCCGGAGCGTATGGAGGCATTGATTCCCGTGGCTGCGGAGGCGGGTTGTGATGTCATTGCCCTGCTGTGGGGACCAGATGGTATGCCCCGTGATTCCGCGGAGCGTGCTGCAATGTCCGTTGACCTGATGATGGCCCTGAACGAGGCGGGAATTCCCAATGAAAAAATTCTCTTTGATCCCATCGGCACGCCCATTACCCTGGGAGCGGATCAGATAGCCGCAGGCCTGGAGTTCATGATGATGCTGCCTGACATCGCTCCGGGTTCCGGTTCAACAGTCGGGCTGTCCAATGTCTCCAACGGCGTTGCCGATCACCTGCGCAAGTACCTGGATCGCACCTATCTGATCATGCTCATGAAGTATGGCATCAGTACTGCAATCGTTAACTCCTATGATACCGAGCTGATGGCTATCTGTAAAGGTGAGCGGCAGGATGTGGTGGATATGGTACACGCCATGATGGACGGCACTGATCCTGATCCGTCTACCCTTGAAGGAACAGCCATGGAGCATTATAAAACCTATAAGGCCCTGTCCGGTCAGACTATTTTTTCCGAGTCCTGGCTGGAACTGTAAGAGTACACAACAGCAAGG
Organism: Desulfobulbaceae bacterium; assembly: GCA_015486315.1. Taxonomy (GTDB): domain Bacteria; phylum Desulfobacterota; class Desulfobulbia; order Desulfobulbales; family Desulfobulbaceae; genus Desulfobulbus_C. The sequence goes on along the minus strand of WFRY01000330.1, from coordinate 21,457 downwards.
CGAAAGACTGCCGGCAATGGTTTGCCATTGACCGGCAGTCTGCAGAAGGCAACAGTTAACACGTATTCAAGTCCCATTATGCAACGCAAGATTCCTGGTCATCATATTATTTATGGTACTTTAAAGGATTACCTGACCGGTGAAGATCTACCGGATACCGATGATGAGCGGTTTCGCCAGGATCTGGAGCGGATGATGGTTGAGGAAAAGGGGTTTGCCAGGGAAGATCTGGAGCCCCGCCTTACCATTGAAACGACCTTTAATAAAATTTTCGTCCGCTCCATCATTGATTTGACGGTCTCGGTTGCAGGAAAACGACTGTATGTCCTGCGCTACGGTCCCGGGTCACTTGTGACCAGGGAAAAGTCAGCTCTGGCAGCGGCGCGGGTACTTGACCCCGAATACTGCATACCTTTGGCAGTCGTCACCAACGGCCGGGATGCCGAACTGCTGGAAACCGCCACCGGCAAGGTGCTGGCCACCGGCCTGGAGGCCATCCCGAACCGCGAGCAGGCGGAAGGGATGATTAACGAATACAGCTGCAGGCCGCCTGTTGATGAGGCGGTACGGGAGCGAACCCTGCGCGTCCTCAACGCCTTTGACCTTGAAGTCTGCTGTCGGGGTGATTCCTGCAGCCTGCCCAAAACAGAGTAGATTTTATTACTCCTGCGGGTGATCCTTTTGTACAACCCTCCACCTTTAACCCAATAACTAAAAAGAAACCGTACCATGACCAATACAACAGATAACTGGACCAAGTCTTCCTGGCATAATTTTACTGCTCTGCAACAGCCCAACTGGCCGGATGAAACAAAACTCAACGAAATCCTGGCGACCATAGCGTCCCTGCCGCCCCTGGTATTTGCCGGTGAAATTCGTGATCTCAAGGCCGGACTTGCCAAGGCGGTAAAGGGCGAGGCCTTTCTGCTGCAGGGGGGGGACTGTTCGGAAGAGTTTTCCCGCTGTACCGCTCCCAATATCAGGGATACCTTGAAAGTACTCCTGCAGATGGCTGTTACCCTGACCTATGCCGGTGGCAAACCAGTGGTCAAGGTCGGTCGTATTGCCGGTCAGTATGCCAAGCCCCGTTCCAGCGACACCGAGATGGTCAACGGAGTTGAACTGCCCAGTTATCGTGGTGATATGGCAAATGCAGTACAGCCTGATCTGGAGTCGCGTATTCCTGATCCCCGGCGGCTTCTTCAGGGATACAATATGTCCGCCGCCACCCTGAATCTGCTGCGGGCCTTTACCAGGGGAGGGTTCGGAGCCCTGCACAAGGTTCAGGCCTGGAATCAGGAGTTTGTTAAACAGTCCCCCATGGGACGTTCGTACGAACGGTTGGCCAAGCAGATCAGCCAGGCCCTTGCCTTTATGGAAACCATTGGTATCGATACCGATGCGCCGCAGCTCAAGCAGGCCCAGTTCTTTACCTCCCATGAGGCATTATTTCTCGGTTATGAGGAGTCGCTGACCCGGGAAGACTCAATGGACGGCGGCTGGTACGACTGTTCCGGCCATATGTTGTGGATTGGTGACCGTACCCGTCAGATTGACGGTGCCCATGTCGAGTTTCTGCGTGGTGTTCTCAATCCACTGGGTATGAAGGTTGGACCCAAGCATGATATCGACGATATTCTCGCCATCATTGAGCGGCTGAACCCGGAGAATGAGGCGGGCCGGATGACCCTGATTGCCCGTTTTGGAGCACACGATATTGAAAAATATCTGCCCCCCCTGCTGCGGGCAGTTAAAAAAGAGGGTATGAACGTTCTCTGGAGCTGTGATCCCATGCATGCCAATATCCGCAAGACCGAGGGCGGTCACAAGACCCGCAGTTTTGATGATATCCTGTCGGAACTTCGCTGCTTTTTTGAACTGCACTGGGCAGAGGGAACAGTACCGGGCGGGGTTCACTTTGAACTTACCGGTGATGATGTTACCGAGTGTACCGGCGGTGCACGTCAGCTCGCTGACGAACAGCTGGGCCGGAACTATCTGACGACCTGTGATCCCCGGCTCAATGCCGAACAATCCCTGGAGATGGCGTTTCAGATTGCGGAGATGATCAGAAATTGATAACAGGCAGAGGCGGTTCAGGGTTCAGCTGAATCAAATACCGCCTTTTTATGTTTATTATGAGCGGTTGAACAGTAAGTGCGTCATTAACGCCACTCTTGACTTGATAACACTTCAGAATGTAAGCGTTTCAGGAACGTCCTGCTGTGCGTGAGCGAGACCCCTGGTTATACCCTCTTGTATTCGGGGGACTTGAGGGCGTTCATGGAGCGCTTCCGTTGAACAGTTCCAGGATAGTCTCGACATCTGCTGCCTGCAGGAATTTGTTTCTTATATTGTCATCTTTGAGAAGTTTGCTCACCCTGGCCAGGGTCTGCAGGTATTCTTCGGCCATGCCCGGCGGCGAGAGGATCATCACAAAGAGGTGAACAGGCCGGTTGTCCACGGCATCAAAGCTGATCCCGGTCCTGGAGCGGCCAAGACAGAGCAGCAGTTTTTCCAGGCCGCTTACCTTGCCGTGCGGGATGGCAACGCCATTGCCGACTCCGGTGGAACCAAGCTGTTCACGTTCCGTCAGAACTGTGTACAGGGTGTCGATATCGATCAATGTGCATTTATGATGCACGGTCTCCGCAAGTTCCCGCAGCACAGCTTCTTTGCCGCTTGATTCCAGTTCAGGAATTATGCATTCGCCTTCCAGTTGTACCATCTGTATTCAACGTTATTTTCTTGCCTTGCGGCGATGCTTGACCGGCAGGATTTTCATCTGGTCTCTATACTTGGCCACCGTCCGTCGGGCGACCTTGATTCCTTCCTCTTTGAGAAGCTTGGAGATCTTGTTGTCGCTGAGCGGTTTTACCGAGTCCTCTTTCTGGATAAGTTGCCTGATACGATTTTTTATGGCCTCGGCAGCCACTGTATCACCGTTTGTGGTGGCAACGGCAGTGGAGAAAAAATATTTTAATTCATAGATTCCCTGGGGGGTATGAACGTACTTGTTGGAGGTAACCCGGCTGACCGTTGATTCATGCATACCGATATCTTCTGCCACATCATGGAGGATGAGTGGCTTGAGAAAGCCCGGCCCTTTTTCAAAAAAGTCGTGCTGGAATTTAAGCAGGCTTTCCATTACCTTGTAAATAGTCCGCTGGCGCTGCTGGAGTGATTTGATAAACCATTGGGCGCTTCGTTTTTTTTCCTGCAGGTAACCCTTTGATTCCGTATTCAGCGCCTTTTTCTCTTTGATCAGTTTCTGGTACTCTTCAGATAGCTGCAGCCGGGGGAGGCCCTCATTGTTGAGCTGGATAACGAATTCACCATCTATCTTGTACACATACACATCGGGAACGACATAGTTTGTCTGCTCGTTACTGAATTCGTTGCCGGGATAGGGAGTGAGCGAGGAGATGACCTCCACAGCCGCCAGAACCTTACGGGCCGTAACACCTGTCTGGCGTGCAATCAGGGCGTAGTTTCGTGTTTGCAGCTCGTTCATGTGTTCTTCTACGATCCGGTACGCCAGAGACTCATCCTGCTCCAGTCGATCCAGCTGCAGAAGCAGGGATTCCCGGATATCCCGGGCGGCAATCCCCGGTGGTTCCAGGCTTTGCACGAGCCGTAGAACGCCTTCCGCCTCCTCTACTGTGCAGTGGGCATAGGTACAGATATCGGGAATATCAGCTTCAAAAAAGCCGTGCCCGTCAAGGTTTCCGAGAATAAAATGAGCAATATTTTTATCCAGCTCGTTCAGTTTCAGATGACTGAGCTGCCATTGCAGATGCGAGTTAAGTCCGGGGGACGCAGAGATAAAATCAAACTGCGAAGGAGCATCAGCAGGCGGGGTCTCCCTGGCAAAGGAAAAGTCGGAGTCAAAGTTATTGGCATAATCTTCCCAGTTTACCTCGGCAACCGTGGTCGGGTCGTCACCGGCCACCTGGGTGGTGGCGGCTGTTTCGGGCAGCTCCTTGACCTCTTCTGCGGACAGGGATTCCGGGTTGCTGTCAACGTCGGGGAGATCGACAGCCTCTTCAAGCAGTGGGTTTTGTTCCATTTCCGACTGCAGGGCATCGGTGAGCTCCAGCCGGTTGAGCTGCAGCAGCTTGATCGCCTGACGTAACTGCGGCGTCATCACGAGTTTCTGGGCAAGTTTCAGCTGTTGTCGGAGCTCAAGCATGGATCAGGTTTGCTCTTTACATGGTAAAGTTTTCGCCCAGGTACATCTTTTTGGCGAGTTCACTTTCAATGATATCTGCAGCAACGCCACTGGTCAGAATCTGGCCTGCATTCATAATATACGCAAAATCACAAACCTGCAGCGTTTCCCGGACGTTATGGTCTGAGATCAGCACGCCGAGTCCCTTGTCCTTGAGGCCGCGGATGATCTGCTGCAGATCGGCAACCGAGAGGGGATCGACACCGGCAAACGGCTCATCAAGCAGGATAAAACGAGGCCGGGTGGCCAGGGCCCGCATGATCTCCACCCGTCTTCGTTCACCGCCGGAAAGGGCATGCCCCTTGTTCTGGGCCAGGTATTCGATCTTCAGTTCCGCCATCAGTTCTTCAATACGATTGTTGATCTCGTTGCGGGTTAACCCAAGCGGTTCAAGGACGATACGGACATTTTCTTCTACGGTCAGTTTTTTAAAGACCGATGGTTCCTGGGCGAGATAGGTAATACCCCGGGATGCCCGCTGGTGGATGGGAAGGGTGGTAATGTCTGCCCTGTCAAGATAAATGGAACCGGCTGTGGGCCGGATAAATCCGACGATGGAGTAAAAAGTTGTGGTTTTACCGGCCCCGTTCGGCCCCAGCAGGCCGACAATGGAACCGCTCTGCACCTGGAGGTTGACCTGATCCACCACCCTGCGTGAACGATATTCTTTTATAAGATTTCTGGTCTCCAGGATTGAGCCGGATTTCATTATTATTTTTTTGAATCGGATTCAGGATGAATAACGGCCTTGACCCGACCCGGTTTTTTTCTGTCCTGTTCAACAACGGATCTTTTTTCATCAAGGTAATAAATAATAGTTTTACCGGAGACCATGTTCTGTCCCTGCCAGGCCTTGGCATCACCTGTCAGAATTACCTTCCGGTCCTTGGCAAAGTAGTCCATTCGTTTGCTGGTTCCCAGCCAGTCATCCTGGGTGATCTCCACATTGCCCCTGCAGATCAGTTTTTTAACCTGACTGGATTGGGATTTTGGTTTGCTTTTGTCGTTCTGGGTGTAATACACCGTCATCTCGTCGGAGCGGATGGTGATCTTGCCCTGACTGGCATCTACGTTGCCGATAAAGACAACAGAGTTTTTCTGCTCCTGGGAGACCATGCGGTCTGCCTCGATATGAATAGGTTCGTCTTCACTGAACCCCGGTCCTGCGGTAAACAGGATAAGGGTGATAACCATCATCGTCTGCAGGGCCTGTCTGGCAGGTAATGAAAAGATAGACATTGTTATCCCTATTTAAATTACGTGTACTGATTGTTCCGGATTGTTTTTTGCATTAATAGCAAAGAATACCGGGTTCGCCGGTAAATGTAAAGCGTTTCCGGATATAAGCGTCTTCCGGAATATGGGGAAAGAGAGTTGTTTACAAGACGGCCAGAGGGTGGGTATAATTTTAGATTTTATATATAATAATTGGTAACTATTCAGGTGGTGCAGAAAACTTGCAAAACCACCGTCCTGTAACTGTTCAGGAGTGCCTTAGATTCGTTCATTTAAGACTGTGAAGTGTACTAGTGCTACTCGAGCAGGCTTAAATGGGCGAAGATGAGGTGCTCCTGAATAGTTACAATAATTGTATTGGAGTACAGGGAATGGAGAAAGAAATAGCCAAGGCCAAGGTGCTGATAGAGGCGTTGCCGTATATTAGAGAGTTTAATGAAAAAACCGTGGTGATCAAATACGGTGGTCACGCCATGGTGGATGAAGCGCTTAAAAAAAGTTTTGCCCTGGACGTGATCCTGCTCAAATATATTGGCCTTAATCCGGTAATAGTTCACGGAGGCGGTCCGCAGATTAACCGCTTTCTGGAAAAGATGCAGATTACCTCCAACTATATCCAGGGAATGCGGGTCACGGATGGCGAGACCATGGATGTGGTTGAGATGGTACTGGTCGGTAAGGTGAACAAGGAGATTGTCGGCCTGATCAACCATTGCGGCGGTAAGGCCGTAGGGCTTTCCGGCCGGGACGGGGATCTTGTCCAGGCCCGGAAGATGAAGATTTTAAGCAGACCCGAGGTTGAAAATGCACCGCCGGAACTCATTGACCTGGGCCGGGTGGGTGAAGTGACCAGGATAAACCCGGAAATCCTCCGGACCCTGGATGCCGAAGATTTTATTCCGGTCATCGCACCTGTGGGGGTAGGTGAAGACGGCCAGGCCTATAATATTAATGCAGATCTTGTGGCCGGAGCAATCGCTGCAGAGCTGAATGCCGTCAAGCTGATTCTGCTTACTGATGTGGAGGGCGTACAGGACGGTGATGGACAACTCCTGTCATCCATTGCCGGGCAGTCCATCGAGCAGATGATTGATGAAGGTGTGATCCAGGGCGGCATGATTCCCAAGCTTCGCTGCTGCGCGTCGGTTACTCACGGCGGTGTGGGCAAGGCACATATTGTCGACGGTCGGCAGGAGCATGCCATTCTGCTGGAAATTTTCACCCATAAGGGCATCGGCACGGAGATTACAGCATGAGTATGAACAATGCAGAGTGGATAAACAGAGGAGAATCAGTGTTTGTAGGAACCTACAGCCGGTTTCCGGCAGCCATGATCAGAGGTGATGGATGCAGACTTTGGGATGCGGATGGTAAAGAGTATCTTGATTTTCTGGCAGGTATTGCGGTCTGTTCGCTCGGTCACTGTCATCCGGCAGTGACCAGAGCGGTTTGTGAGCAGGCGGCAAAGCTTATGCATGTCTCCAACCTCTTTCATACCGAACCGCAGATACAGCTCGCCGAACTCTTGACGGCAAACAGCTTTGCCGACCGGGTGTTCATGGCCAATTCCGGTGCCGAGGCCAATGAGGCCGCTATTAAACTGGCCAGGATTCACAGCGATGAGGGCCGTTTTGAAGTAATTTCGCTGTCCGGCTCCTTTCACGGGCGGACCCTTGCCACTGTGGCGGCAACCGGCCAACCCAAGTTTCATCAGGGGTTTGAACCGCTGCCCTCTGGTTTTGTCCATGCCGGTTTTGGCGATCCGCATAAAATAGAAGCGTTGATTACTGATAAAACCTGTGCCGTTCTCTGTGAACCGCTGCAGGGGGAGAGCGGGGTGCGGCCGCTTGACGGCGCGTACCTGCAGGCGATTCGGGCTCTCTGTGATAAACACGGTCTGCTGCTTATCTTTGATGAGGTCCAGACAGGTATTGGGCGGACCGGAAGCCTCTTTGCCTACCAGCAGTTAGGGGTTATACCGGATATTATGACCCTGGCAAAGGCGTTGGGAAATGGTCTGCCCATCGGTGCCATGCTGACTCGGAAGGAGATAGCTGCCTCCCTTGGTGTGGGCACCCACGCCTCCACTTTTGGCGGCAACCCGGTAGCTGCTGCTGCCGGAGTTGCAGTGCTGCAGACCATGCTGGCAGATGGTTTTTTTGCCTCTCTCCAGGGGCGAAGCGACTATTTTGTCGAACAACTGCAGGGGGTCGCGGCAAGGTTTCCGGGGCTGGCCACCGGAGTACGGGGTCGGGGGATGCTTCTTGGACTGGTCCTGACAGAACGGGGCATTGAACATGGGGCTGATATTGTTCAGCAGCTCTTTAAAAAAGGTCTCCTGATCAACTTTGCCGGCATGCGGGTACTGCGTTTTATACCACCGTTGATCGTGAGCAGGGAAGAAATTGATCAATGTATCGAGCAGGTGACTTCAGTACTGGCAGACATCAAGTGATTGTGCCGGGAACGTCTGGCCTGCAAGAGAGCCGGGATTCATGAAACAGCTCTTTCTTCCCTTGGGCCTGTTGTCGGCAATTGTTTTAGCCCTGCTTCTGCCCGGTGGCGGTATCTTTATTTCCGAGAACAGCGGTACCAGGATTCTGGTATTTATAATTTTTCTGGTCAGCGGTTATCAGACAGGATCAAAGGCTTTGCCGCTGGACAGGCACCTGTTTCATATTGTGTTGACGGCAGCTGTTATTTCGCTGCTGCTTGCCCCTCTGCTGGGGTATGTGATAATCAGACTGATTGATTTCCCGGTTTCCCTGGCCATGGGATTAATCATTATCTCGGCGGTGCCGCCTACCATTTCTTCTGGTATTGTTATTACCGAGGTGAGTCGGGGGAATGCGGTGCTGGCCCTGTTCATCACCATCTCCCTCAACCTGCTGGGCATTTTTATCATGCCCTTCACGCTTGACCTCTGTCTTAAGGCGGCGGGGCCGGTAGATATTGACCAGACGGCGCTGCTGGTGAAAATGATTTTTTTCGTTCTTCTGCCCTTTGCCGTGGGCAAGTTGATCCGCAATACAAGCGGCAGGAGCCGGATCTCGCCAAACTGGAGTTATGTTAACTCGGCCTGTGTTATCCTGGTGGTTTACAGTTCCCTGTCAGTTTCCAAAAGTGCTTTTTCCGGTCTGGGGCTCAATGAGTATGGTATGGTTCTGGCAGGGGTTTCCATACTCCATTGCCTGCTTTTGATCATCACTGCGCAAGCCGGAAAAATGTTACACCTGGTTTCGGCTGATCACAAGGCCCTGGTTTTTGTAGCTTCCCAGAAGACCCTGGCCATCGGACTGGCCGTGTTGACCAACATCCGTTATGATACCGGCAGTGCGATCATTGTCTGCCTGATGTTTCACTTCTTCCAGCTCTTTATCGATTCCTTTCTTGCAGCTTACGTGCAGAGAAGGTAAAGAGTAAGCGCTCCATGAACGCCCTGCTGCACGCGCTCAAGTCCCCAGATATACAGGGGTATTATCGGGGGACTTGATCACGCACAGCAGGGCGTTCCTGAAACGCTTACATTCCGTGGTGTTGTTATGTTAAGAGTGTAGTTGCGCATACTAAAAAGAGGTAACGGGACGATCGTGGAAATCTACTGCGTCTGAAAACGGCGCATCCGGATATTCATCAGGATGCCGATGGCCAGCAGGGTGGTCCAGAGAGAAGATCCGCCGTAACTGAACAGGGGGAGGGGAATCCCCACTACAGGCAGGAATCCCATTATCATAAACAGGTTGATTACGGCCTGCCAGAAGATGAGCATGACCAGGCCGAATGCAAGGAGAACGCCGAATTTATCCCGGGCTGTCAGGGCAATGTTAATGCCCCAGAGGAGCATGAAGAAATAACAGCTCAGAAAAAACAGGGCTCCGACAAACCCCCACTCCTCGCACCAGACCGAGAAGGCAAAATCGGTATGCCGCTCGGGCAGGAAGTGGAGATGTCCCTGGGTGCCCTCCATGAATCCGTTGCCGAAGCCCTGCCCGCTGCCCACTGCAATTTTAGACTGGGTGATCTGGTAGCCATGGTTCATGGGGTCTTTTTCCGGGTTGAGGAAGGTCTCAATCCGGCGGCGCTGATAATCCTTAAGAGCAAATTTCCAGCCCAGTACGGCAAGGATAAGGCCGGTTCCCCCAAGGATGCCCATTGTCGACCAGCGCAGCTTGACAAACAGGGTCATGGAAACAAATAAAATTCCCAACATCAGAGCTGTTCCCAGGTCCGGCTGAACCAGGATCAGAACAAACGGTATTGCCGTTAATATACCGGGTTTAAGTAAGTCAAGCAGGCCGTATCCCCTTCCTCCGACATCACTGCGGGAATAGACACTGGCGAGCACCAGCACAAGAACGAGTTTTGCCGGTTCAGACGGCTGAAGATGAAAAAAACCGAGATTTATCCAGCGCTGGGTACCGGCAATGGTATGGACAAACAGGTTGGTGTAGAGCAGCAGGAAACAGATGAGTACATAGCTGGCATAGCCTAATTTTTCCAGATGCTTATAATCCATACTGATCAACATGAAGATCAGGACATAGCCAACCAGGAAGAAATAGAACTGTTTCATGAACACAGTTGATGGGCCCGGGCCACCGACCCATGTTGAGCTGAACAGGTTGGCCAGTGACATTGCAGACACCAGGAGAAGCATCAACAGCATTACCCAGTCAAAATGATGGATCAATCGTCGGTCAAAACGCAGCATATCTCACTCAGTCAGTCGTTCCGGCATCGTGATCCGCCGGTGGATTAAGAATGTCGGCCAGTAGGTTTCCCGGCACGATAACAGTGGTTACCTCTTTCGGATCCTGCAGCCTGTCGCCAAAATATTTTTCCAGAACCGCTTTGGCAATAGGTGCAGCACCCGATCCGCCGTGCAGTCCATGTTCCACCAGTACACTGACGGCAATTTCGGGTTTTTCCGCAGGTGCAAAACAGGTAAACCAGGCATGGTCCCGGTATTTATACGGAATATCCTTTTCTTTAAGATGCCTGTACTGCTTTAAGCGTACCACCTGGGCTGTACCGGTTTTGCCGGCAACCGTAATGTTTTTGAGTCTGGCTCTACGACCTGTGCCATGTCGTCCATTCACCGCCTCTATCAGGCCCTTGCGTACCAGGTCCAGGTTATGGTCCTGACCTGTGAACCGATCAAGTACTGTGGGGGTAAACTGTTCAAGAATCCGGCCCTCCGGGTCTCGAACCTGTTCAATCAGGCTTGGTTTATACAGGGTGCCGCCATTGGCAACGGTAGCGGTCATAAGTGCCAGCTGGAGGGGCGTTACCAGATCAAACCCCTGACCAATGGCAACAGATAATGTCTCGCCCTCCTGCCAGGGCTTGCCATACCGTTTCATCTTCCAGTCCGAGGTGGGAATAAGGCCTGACTTTTCATGTTCCATCTCCACCCCGGTTTTCTTGCCAAGCCCCAGGCGTTTTGCATAACCGGCAAGCCTGTTAACCCCGAGACGCTGGCCTACCTGATAAAAATAGACGTCACAGGATTCAGACAGGGCCCGTTTCAGGTTTACCGCACCATGGCCGCTGTGTTTCCAGCAGCGATAGGTACGATTGCCGAATCGGTAATATCCGGGACAATAGATAATGGTATCCGGTGTGATAACTCCCTCGGCCAGCCCGGCGGTAGCGGTGACGAGTTTATACGTTGAACCGGGGGGGTACTGGCCCTGAACAATTTTGTTGAGCAGGGGGTGATTCGGATTGTCCAGCATGGCATTCCAGTTCTTATGAGAAATGCCGCCGATAAATTTGTCCAGCTCAAGGACCGGAGAACTGGCTAACATAAGCAGCCGCCCGGAGTTGACTTCAATGGCAACTACAGCACCGGATTTTTCTTCCGCCATCATGATATCTTCAGCAGCTTTCTGCATGTCAATATCAATGGTGAGCTGCAGATCATTGCCCGGCAGCGGGGCAACACCCTTTAAATTTCGCTGCTCAAATCCAAGGGCGTTGACCTCCATGTAATCCCGTCCCTTCTCTCCCCGCAGGTCTTTTTCCCGTAACCGTTCCAATCCCATTTTGCCGATCATATCACCGCCGCGATAGATCCCGGGATCCGCCTTTGCAAGCTCTTTTTTGTTTATTTCACCGAGATAACCGATGACGTGGGAGGCAACATTCCCGTAATGATATACCCGGAGCGGAACCACCTCTATCTTGATTCCCGGCAGGTCCATACGATTATTCTCTATATAGGCCACCTTGTCCCAGTCGATGTCTTCGCCAAGTCGAATCGGGTAATGCCCCGGAGTACCAGCCATCTTCCGGACCCTGGCTAACAGGTCGGAGACATTCACCTCCAGGATTCCGGCCATCCTTTTGATCAGATCTTCATCAAGCCGGTTTCCCTCCCGAATCCATACCACGTTGAACGATGGGCGATTGGTAACGATTTCCCGTCCTTTTTTGTCCAGGATGTTGCCGCGCGGGGCAGCAATTTCAAGATAGCGAACCCGGTTGTTTTCAGCCAGCTTCTTATATTCCTCTCCCTGCTGGATCTGCAGGTACCAGAGACGGGCAATAAGGGTTGCAAAGAAGAAGATCAGAATAACCGAGGAATACATGGCCCGACGGCGGAAAAAATCAAGCTCGCCCTCATCTCGATGGGTAATCTTGGTCTTGCCGGCATTACGGCGCCGGTCAATGTCTTCAGCGGGCTTGCTCCGCTTTTTATTACGTTTTTTTATACTCTTCATCACAAAACAGTGTCCCCTATCGGTACTTATTTCCCGAACGGGAACGAAGTATCTTTAAAGAGGAAAGTCTGCCTCGAAGATGGAGGTTGAGAAATTCAAAAAACCGGAACAGGGGAAAGGAAAACAGGATAATCAGTCCTGCTCTGAGCAGCATGACCGGCCAGCTCCAGGGGATGAGGGTGCCGGGTTGGATAAAGTTAAGCAGCTGAAAAACCAGCCAGCTGACAACAAGATACGATACTGCCACAAATGGAATCTGGTAGAGGGATTCTCGGACAGGCATTTTGCTGGAAATAAATCTGAGCAGAAAATAACCGCTGAAACAGATTGCCGGATACATACCGATAATAGTGCCTGAAAAGACGTCAAGCACACAGCTTACGGGCAGCAGGATAATCAGCCCGCGGAAGAGATCAATCCGATATGCCAGATAGGCTACCAGAATATAATAAAAATCAGGCGCTGCAACCCAGGTCGGTGTGAACATAAACACCGTTGTCTGCAAAATAATGAGCACCAGACCCACTACTAAAAGACCGACAGTCAGCATAACTACTCGACTGCAGGTCTTTCCTGCTCAATAATGAGCAGGTCTTCAAGGGTATCAAAATTTACAGCCGGTGTCACCTCGATTTCCAGAAACATACCACGCCGTTTTTTGACTACCCTGGAGACAACTCCCACCGGCAGGCCGGTTGGAAACAGACCGCCGTAGCCGGCCGTGACCACATGATCTCCCTCGGAGACCTCCACTGTCTTGAGAACATATTCCAGACGGTAGGTGTTGCCGCCGGTACCCTTCAGGATACCGCGCACCCTTGACTCCTGCAGCAGTACATCCAGGGCACTTGACGGTGCAATAGAGAGTAATACCTTGGCATAATTGGGCGATGTGGAGTAAACCTGCCCGACTATCCCATCGCCCGTGACAACCGGCATGCCCTTGGCAACGCCCTCACTGCTTCCACGGTCGACAACCACACTGCGAAACCAGAGCGAGGGATCCTTGCCGATTATCCGTACGGCCAGGGTGGGCAGACCGGAGGATTCTTTAAAATCAAGCAGCTTCTCCAGACGGGCATTTGTTGCAACGGCCTTCCGGTGCTGATAGGCTATCGCCCGACATTTCTGCAGCTCCTCTAAGAGACGGTTTTTTTCATCCCGCACCGAGAGCAGGTCGATATAGTCTTGTTTCAGGGACTGGATAGAATCCGTTGCCCGGGAAACTATTTTCTGGAGCGGCCCGGTAGTCTCCAGGAGCAGTTTGTGCATCGGACCGACCTTCTGGTCTCCAAAAATAAAAACCAGAAAAATTAAACCAACGGTCAGCAAAACTCCACTGAGAAGAACAAGGCGAAATGTTCTGAAACGGCCTCCCCGTTTCCTGGTACTTTTTTTCCTCATCGGACGGAATGAAAAACTGAAAAGGTTAACAGCCTGTCTACGACTGTACCGGGCCGGTTGTCAGTCAATGGCTATTTCCTTTAAAATGTCAAAATTATCAAGGGCCTGTCCGGATCCAAGCACAACGGAAGACAGGGGGTCGTCGGCAACAATAATCGGCATGCCGGTTTCCACCATCAGCAGTTTGTCCAGATTTTTCAGCAGGGCACCGCCACCGGTAAGAACAATCCCCTGGTCCACGATATCGGCAGACAGTTCAGGCGGGGTTACCTCAAGACAAACCCGTACGGCATCAACAATTACATCAACCTGTTCTGCAATGGCAGACTGGATTTCCTGGGAGGTAATGGTGAGTGTTTTCGGCACACCGGATACCAGATCCCGTCCTTTGATGTCCATGGTTTCATAGGGGTCTTCCGGCAGGACATTGCCTATGGTGGTCTTGATCAGCTCGGAGGTACGTTCACCAATGGCCAGATTATGCTTGCGCTTGATATACTGGAGGATAGCCTCATCCATTTTGTCACCGGCTACCCGCACAGACTTGGCATAAACAATTCCGGCCAGGGAGATAACCGCCACCTCTGTGGTGCCGCCACCAATATCGACAATCATGTTGGCAGTGGGTTCAGTGATGGGGAGATCAGCGCCCATGGCGGCGGCCATGGGTTCTTCAATCAGGTAGACCTCACGGGCTCCTGCCGATTCAGCAGACTCACGAACCGCCCGTTTTTCCACCTGGGTAATGCCGGAAGGCACAGAGATGATAATGCGGGGATGGACCAGGGTTCGCCGGTTATGCACCTTGTTGATAAAATATCGAAGCATGGCCTCGGTAACTTCAAAATCGGCAATAACGCCGTCCTTCATGGGACGAATAGCGTCAATATTACCCGGTGTTTTACCGAGCATTTCTTTTGCCTCCTTACCTACGGCCAGGACCCTGCTTCCGCGCAGATCCTGACGGACCGCGACAACCGAGGGTTCACGCAGGACAATCCCTTTGCCCTTGACATATAAAACAGTATTGGCCGTGCCCAGATCAACAGCGAGATCGTTGGACATCCAGCCAAAAAGAAAATTAAACGGAGAAAACATCCGATATCACCTAAAAAGAGTCAGCTGTTGTACAGCTCAGTTCCACGAGATAGGGGTAAAAGATATGATCGGTCCCGGAGAACGCAACTGAGAACATTCAATAATATATAACTGATGGTTTTGTAAAAAGTGCAAATCCGATATGTTCGTCATCTCGGATTTGGTAAGGAATCCAATAAGTTCAAGTCGTTCTGGATTGGAGTGTCCAGTTAGTCGCTAACCTCCGGCATTTGCCGGAATGACGGCCATGATGAATTTATGCCTGTTTTTCATGATCAAAACCCATATCATACCAATACGATAAAAAACTGGCAACGTAATAGAGGCTGTCGGTGACCAAAAAACGAAATCCACTTGACAGCCGGACCATAACCATGGTAATTCACCGCTGACAAAATGTGGAGGGGGTATAGCTCAGCTGGGAGAGCGCTTGAATGGCATTCAAGAGGTCAGCGGTTCGATCCCGCTTACCTCCACCAAAGGAAATACAAGGGGTTACGGTATGTTTACCGTAACCCCTTTTTTTGTTCGGGGAACTACAGGGGAGCTCGGTACATCTTGTCCTTGACAAACACCGGTTTTTAAACTGACGTTCGTTGATAAAATCGTTTAGAGCGGTTCCTTAAGGTCACCGGACCGTAGTTGAGTGTTATTTGCTTATTCCCGGTTAATCTTCCGTTTTTTTGAGGGCATCGTTGATCGACAGGGCATAGGGATGGTGCTTTCGTAAAAAAAGCGGCATGTTGTTGCGGGCCTGCCTGGCCTGTTCCATGGAGTTATAGGTCCCGTAGAAAACAAAAAGGGTGGGGGGGGAGGTTTTTTTGCGCAGGATATAAAAGTTATTTTTTATGGCATAGTATTGGTCTTCGACCAGCATTTTTTTGATGTTCGGGATGGCCTGTTCAGAGGCAAGCATCATCATCTGGACAGTGTAGACGTTATGGTAGGCGCCGGCCACCCATTTGGCACTGGCCCTGAGCCGTTCCTGGTAGAGTTGCTCGCCGTTCCGGTTGGCGGAATTTGCAGTACCTGCCGATAATGGTTGGGATTGAAGCTGCCTGTGGTCTCTTTTTGGTTCAACCTTCGCCGGATCGGTATGTCCCCGCCTGGCAGGTAAAGATTTAATTTTGTCGGCTTTGAGCTCTACCACCCTGTCTGGATGCAATTCAGGCGCAGGTCGTTCAGGCGGGGGCTGAATTGCAACAGTTTCAGGAATCTGCTCTTCTTCTGTAACCTCGACAATCATCTCCGGAGGCGACTCAAGCTGTTCGGAAGTCAAATCGGGCGGCTCAGTAACCTCGGGTGTGGTAAGAGTGTGTTCGGCTTCCACATCCGGTTCGGTTTTTTTCTTAATCAAGCCACCGTTAAACAGAAACACCAGGACCAGCAGCAGGGCAAGAATTCCTCCGCCCAGCACCATCACTTTTTTTCCTGTCAGGCCTGAAGAAAGAGTTAAGGCACGGGTCTTCTCACTGTTGTCATGCTGGTTTGCGACATGGTCAAGCAGCACCAGAAAAGATTTATCGGAGGAGGAGGTTCGTAACGCCTCTTCAGCCAGTATGTTTATCAGGCGCAGGTTTCCCCTGGCAGACTCAAAAATTTTATGTACAGCACCTTCGGTAAAGATTTCTTCACGGCTGTCAGGGGCAAGTCCTGCAGCGCTGAGGCGAAATCGTAAATAACGGGCGGTTTCTTCTTCGGAGAGCGGTTCAAGGACATAACCTCCTTCCAGGTCCACGTCTGAACAGTATACGGTTAACTGGTCAAGGTTGGCGTTAAGAGTGGGGCGGCCTGCCAGCAAAACCTGGAGCGTATGCTTTCCGCTCGCTTCACAGAGCGCACGCATCAGACGTTCCAGGGCCGCCAGGAACAGTTTTTCGGCTTCATCCACAATCAGCAGCACTTTTTTATGAACATCTTCCCTGCGGACCAGCAGGGTCCGTAATTCTGAAAGCATGTTCCGGTCCGGCACTGTGGCCGGATCCATTCCGAGATCCAGGCAGACGATATGGAGCAGGTCATCAAACGAACCCACTGGATTGTCAAGATAAACGACTTCATAGGCGCTGCCTGATACTTGATGCTGCAGGACCCTGCACAACAAGGTTTTTCCGGAACCCTCACTGCCGGTAAGTCTGATCAGTGGTTTACCGGTTTGCAGTTCTTGGTTCAGGGCCTTGAGAATCTTTTCTCTACCGGCCTCCTTGAAAAATATATCCGGATCCGGTTCTTCGGCAAATGGGGATTTTTTCAGGTTAAAATGTTCCAGATACATTTTGTCAGCAATTTTATTGAGTCATTTTGAATCGGGTAGATAGTCGTAACATGGTGACTTGGTATACTTATTACAACCCGAAATATTTTGCAGGTATATAGGGGGTAATTATCAGACACTTGAGCCTTTCTGTAAACCTCTTTTTCAACCACCGGTTGTTTTTTCTTATTTTCTCTGTCAGAAGGGAGTGACGGATAAATACGCCCCAGCGCAACTCTTTTCGTAACTCTTCAGGTAGTAAAATACATTGGCAATACCACCAGCCTGTAACTGTTCGGGAGTGCCTTAGATTCGGAGTCTACGCTCGAAGTCTTCGCTTATCTACCTGTTCATTTAAGACCGCGAAGCGTACTTATGCTACTCGAGAGGGTTTAAATGGGTGAAGAGGTAAGCGCAGACTCCGTGAGCTGCTCCTGAATAGTTACCTCTTTTCTTCGTTTTTTTTCGACCTGATAGGGTATTATACTCAATATTTGCTGTACTGTTGCACTATAATTCATAATTGCTCATTTACGCATAAATTCCAATGGAGAACAGCCATGAACGGTGCAGAACTTTTGGTCCGCTGCCTGGAGAATGAAGGGGTTAAATATATTTTTGGTATCCCTGGAGAAGAAAATCTTGCCCTGCTCGAGGCCCTGCGAACGTCTTCCATAAAGCTTATTCTGACCCGGCATGAGCAGGCGGCCGGGTTTATGGCCGCAACGTACGGAAGGATTACCGGCAGGCCCGGGGTTTGCCTGGCAACGCTGGGCCCGGGTGCCACCAATTTTGTTACCAGTGTTTCCTATGCCCTGCTTGGGGGGATGCCCTCTCTGTTTATAACCGGTCAAAAGCCGATCAAGAAGTCGAAACAGGGCAGGTTCCAGATTATTGACGTTGTCGGCATGATGGAGCCGATCACCAAGATGACCAAGCAGATTGTCGGGGCGGATTCGATCCCGGCCTTGATCAGGGAGGCCTTCCGCACCGCCGTCAACGAAAAATCCGGTCCGGTTCATCTGGAACTGCCTGAGGATATTGCTGCCGAGCAGAGCGATGTTCAGCCCTTTCCGGTCACCGATATCCAGCCGCCACTTGCAGCAGGTGAGGCCCTGGAAGAGGTCGCAGAACTCCTCCAGCAGGCAAAAAACCCGCTGCTGCTGATTGCAGCGGCAGCTAACCGTCGTCAGACCTGCGCTGCCCTTGGGAACTTTATCGAACGAAGCGGTATTTATTTTTTTTCCACTCAGATGGGCAAGGGCGTTGTCAGCGAATATCACCATCGTTCTCTCGGCACGGCAGCCCTGTCCGAGCATGATTACCTGCACTGTGCCATTGACAAGGCTGATGTTATTATTATCGTCGGCCATGATGTGGTCGAAAAACCGCCCTTTTTTATGACCAGGGACGGGGTCGAAGTGATTCATGTCAACTATTTCAGTGCTGCCTTTGACGAGGTATACTTTCCCCAGTATGAGGTAATCGGCGATATTTCCGACTCGATC
This sequence comes from Desulfobulbaceae bacterium, assembly GCA_015486315.1. Classification (GTDB taxonomy): domain Bacteria; phylum Desulfobacterota; class Desulfobulbia; order Desulfobulbales; family Desulfobulbaceae; genus Desulfobulbus_C. The sequence goes on along the minus strand of WFRY01000330.1, from coordinate 3,001 downwards.
AACCGGCTGGCGTCTCTGGTGAAAGCCGATTCCCTCGGGGGGGATGGGTATTTCAAGGTTTTGAAACAGGGGATTATTGATAATGTGTTCAAGCGTCAGCGGCCCCGTTCCTTCCCGTACACCCCGCAGCAGCTCACCGGAGTAATCCGGGATGTCATGCCCGAGGATTCGATTCTCTCTCTTGACAACGGTATGTATAAGATATGGTTTGCCCGCAACTACCGGTCGACCAGTTCCCTGTCGGTGCTGCTCGATAATGCCCTGGCAACAATGGGGGCCGGGCTGCCGGTTGCTGTTGCTGCCAAGATGCTCTTCCCGAAACGAAATGTTGTGGCGGTCTGCGGGGACGGCGGTTTCATGATGAACTCGCAGGAGCTGGAAACCGCCATCCGCCTGCAGCTGGACCTCACGATTCTTCTGCTGCGTGATAATGGATTCGGAATGATTAAATGGAAACAGGCGGGAATGGGATTGCCGGCTTTCGGCCTGAATTTCGGTAATCCGGATTTTGTCAAATATGCTGACAGTTACGGCGCCCATGGCTACCGGGTGGAAGAGCAGGGAAAGCTTTCGCTTATCCTTGCGCATTGCCTGGAGACTCCCGGGGTTCATCTGATAGAGCTGCCCGTGGATTATGCGGAGAATGAATCGATACTGATTGAAGAACTCAGGGCCAAAACCTGCCTCATCGGATGAGTCCGCTACCCTTTACCTGCCGGTCGCTGCCGTTGCTCCCCCTTGCCGAGGTTTACAATGCCGAAAGATTTCTGTGACATCCTGGCGAACAACAAACCGGATCCATGCACCCTGGTGATCTTCGGGGGATCAGGTGATCTGACCAGAAGAAAACTCATCCCGGCCCTGTACTCACTGTTCAGCCGGAACCAGCTGCCTGAACCTTTTGCTGTTATAGGCTGCAGCCGCACGCAGCTGACCTCTGACCAATATCGTGACAGGCTGAAAAAAGACTTGCAGAAAAACGGGCAGGACCTTACCGACTGGGATGCCTTTGCCTCTTTATTATACTATTATCCAGTCTCTTACGATTCAGCAGGTTTTTCCGGTCTCAGAGAGTACCTGATACAGCAGGACCGAACCTGCAGCTGCCGGGGCAACCGTATCTTTGATCTGGCCGTTCCCCCCTCCCTGTATCCGATTATTGCCGAACTCCTTGGCCGGACAAAACTTTCAAGAGAGGATGACGATGGTAACGGCTGGGCACGGATCGTGGTTGAGAAACCATTTGGCCGTGACCTGGAAAGTGCAAAGGAGCTTGACCGGATCCTGCACGATTCGTTCAGGGAAGAGCAGATTTTTCGCATAGATCATTATCTGGCCAAGGAAACCGTGCAGAATATGCTCATCTTTCGTTTTGCCAACTCCATCTTTGAGCCGATCTGGAACCGTCACCATATAGAGCATGTTTCCATTATGGCTGCAGAGTCCCTGGGCGTCGGGAACAGGGCCGGATACTATGAACAGGCTGGTGTGCTGCGGGATATGTTTCAGAACCATATGATGCAGCTGCTGGTACTGACGGCCATGGAGCCGCCGTGTCGTCTGGAGGCCGGTGCTGTACAGGACGAAAAAGTAAAGACTATCCGCTCGTTACGTGATTTTCATCCCGCCAGGGGAAGTCGGATCAGTCTTGGCCAATATGAGGCCGGGCTGATTGATGGCGTTGCTGTTTCCGGTTACCGACAAGAACAGGGCATTGCCCGGCAGTCACTTGTTCCTACCTTTGCCCTTATGGAGCTATACCTTGATAACTGGCGCTGGCAGGGCGTTCCATTTTTCCTTGTTTCCGGAAAAAGGCTGCCGCGTAAGACAACCAGGATAGTTGTTCAGTTTAAAGAGGTGCCCCATAAACTGTTTCAGAGCATGTTCGGCGACAGTATCAGTGCCAACCGTCTTGTTATAGAAACTTTTCCGGAAGAAGCCATTCGTTTGAACTTTCAAACTAAAAGTCCCGGGGCTGCAACCTGCCTACGTACCATGGTCATGGATTTTACCTATAGCGCCCATTACCCGGGAAAACCTCTTGAGGCCTATGGGCGCGTGCTTCTTGACTGTATGAACGGGGATCACATGCTCTTCTGGCGTCAGGACGGCATTGAAGCCTCCTGGGATTTTCTCACCCCTGTCCTTGAGGAATGCGAGCAATGCTGTAACCTGGATCAGCAGCTGCACTATTACGCCGCCGGTACCTGGGGGCCTGAAAGTGTTCAGGGGCTCATGAAAAAAATTATCCGTTCCTGATTCTACAGGATCTGTTGCAAATCACCTCCTTCGTTGTTCCAGCAACTGCCGATGATAATCGACAGGCGGCGGATGTCTGTCCTGAATAGGTTCAACTTATTGAATTCAGGGGAAAATGATAAGGGATTTAATGACGTTCGTTGGTTCTTTGCGGGATCACTGTCATCGATATTTTTAAATTCCGGAGAAGCGGACTGCTGTTTTCTGCAATCCGAAAAAAATGTATTCGCTTTTTATCGGCCTTGTTAAGGGCTTGTTGGGTAACTCATTGGAATGATAGATAGTCAAGTAATTGGTGTTCTCCAGGCACAGTTTCTGCATAAGGCATTGTGTCTCAAGTATTAAATTGTATTTTTTATACCATAATAACTTGTAAAAGGAGAATGAAATGAAAAAATTGCTTGTCACCGGATTCGCAATAGGCCTGACAAGTCTTCTTGGCTTGTCACACACATCCTTGGCCGATTCATATGGCACCAATATAACAATCTATGATGGAACCGGAACCATAGGACACGGTGTTGGATTAGAAGATGGTGAAACCGAACCAGGCATGGTGAATGATCAGAGTTGGGATTTAGAGGGGTTTTTCCTTAACGGTAATACGCTCAGCATGGTTGGCGGCTTTGATTTTAAAGCTGGTAACGAAGGGTATGAATCAGGGGATATTTTTATTGATGTAGATGGCATTTTTGGCAGCACAGCTACAGCTTCTCCTTATGCACCATCGAATGGTTATAAT
>WFRY01000329.1 GCA_015486315.1 Desulfobulbaceae bacterium | reverse complement strand
GATGTGTATAAGAGACAGGTATGCTCACAGTTGGGCCAAGGCCTCGTCCTTGTCTTCGAAATAACGGATAAAATGGTTGAAGCCGGAGAGCTTGAACACATCTTCGACCATTGCCTGCATGCCAAATACGCCAAAATTAATTCCCTCCTGCTTGGAAATCTTAGCCCCGGCAAGCAGGACCTGAAGTCCCGAGCTTGACAGGAAAACGACCTCGCTTAAATCGAGCAGGCAGGAAGCCTGTTTTTCCGCGAGCAGTTTTTCAAGGACCCTGCCAAACTCCGGGGCATTGATGGTATCGAGCTTGCCGGAAACTTTAACGATCAGATGCCCTGCTTCTTCATAATATCCTGTTTCCATAGCACTCCCTGGTCACTGAACTTTTGTTCCACGTTCCATTACCATTATGGCAATTGAGGGCGTGCTGTCAAGCTCGGCTCGAGCTCGACAATTTATCCGTCATTTTTTTTTTTGCTTTCAAGAGGATCAGGAGGGAAAATCAGGGCTGTTTTTTACGGGCGGAAAATTCCAGCCGGAATGAGTTCCCAGGTGCTGCCTGAAAACCTAATAGATTACCCGGAATCAGAGAAAAATGAATAATAAAATCCATCTGTTAGTGCTGCAAAGTGACCATGAGTAATTATTCAGGTGGTGCAGAGAACTTGCAAAACCACCATGACAAAATTTTATAAAACCACCGAAAAAGAAATTTGTGATTTGATAACCCACCGTATTTGTAACTGATTACAGGGTGCCGGAGATTTTCGCCAGCAGCTTGGCGCAGCGTATTTAGTCATACGTAAGCCAGGCTGGTGGCGGAAAGATTCGGTGCCCTGTGAGCAGTTACGATTTCAAAATAATTGTAGGAGTTACTGGAATAGAGTTCGCCCCAAACAAAGAAAAATAGAATATTGATAACCAGGGACAACTATTCTTTTCATTCTTGCCATGAGCTGACAATAGCAGAAAAGAGCATATTAAATGGTATTCTGTCCCTTGAACTCTCTTGAATTCTACTGGACTTCCTGGGGATATTGTTACGTATACTTCCTGAAGGTTAGGAACATTAAAAATCTATCGCTTGATCAGATTTTTTCTAATCCAGCTTGGGCTCTGTCGACAGTCAAGCACTGCCATTACAAGTACAGTCTCGTCGTTTAGACTGTAGTAAACAGCGAAAGGAAAACGCTTGGAGAGCAAACGATGATAACCACACACTTTTAAATGAATGCCAGCATAGAAAGTCAAGGAGTCTATGTCTGCATAGAGTGCGTCGAGAAAATAGGTACCGAGTCCGATCTGTTGTTGTTCATAAAAAAAATAGCCCTGCTCAAGATCAGTCTCAGCAGGTTCAGTTATTCTTACCCGCATGAAACATTCCTTCTGATCCTCTTTTTTGCATCCTCCCAATCAGATACTTTGACCTTACCTGCGGATAAAGCCTCTGCACGATCTTTGAGAATTTTTTCATGCCATTCAGGGCTTCTAAACTCCGTATTATCCCTTACCAAGTCATCCCAGAGTGCTTCCAACAGATCAAGTTTTTGCTCGTACGAATACTCCGATAAAGGTAAGTTAACTCGTTCCATAATCTGACTCCTGAAATTGAAAAAATTATTAGTGACTGATCCTAACAGGTGCATTCTGAACATGCAACTAACCGGGAGTTATAAGAATAAGAGGTGTGTAGGAAACCGAGGTGCCACTACTATACTTACTGACCAACTGCCGATTCGCTCCCGAACATCAGGAGATATGTTGACTCTTTGAAATCAGAAATTCATCGCAGGAAGGTAATGATCAATAATTATTTAAAATTATAGATCATTAGCAATGGCCATTCTCTTTTTACAAAAAAAATTACATTGACCCTTTTTATTCAAAAAAATAAATAAAGACCATATTAAATAGTCTATCATTTTCTACGCTTATATTGTCGCTGTAGCAGGATGACAGCACCGGAAGAGAGAACGGCATTGAACATAAAAGCCACGACCGGCCCCAAAACCTGCCAGATTACGCCAAACATCAGGGCACCGGGTAACGCTGCCAAGCCAATAACCATATGATAGAGCCCAAAGGCCGTGGCACGTTCTTTTTGACAGGCAAAATCGCCGATCAGGGCTCGCTCAGCGCCTTCGGTTGCTGCAAGAGAGGCGGCATAGGCAAGAAAGAGCGGCCAGACAAGCACGGGGTGAGAGGTTGAACAACTCCAGGCAAGGCTCAGCAGAATCAGTATTCGAAAAGTCCAGCCGCAGACAAGGACCGACAGCCTGCCGAAGCGATCCGACAACCCTCCGGCAGGCCCGGCAACTATTGCCTTAACTGCGCTGGCGGCCGCCCATATCAATGGAACCCAGGCAATCTGCAGACCTTGATCCCTGGCCCACAGGACAAGAAAGGCCTCCGGTGCACTGGCCAGGGCCAAGCCGCCTGCAGCCAGGATCAGACCGCGCAGCCTGCGATCAAGTATTGACCAGCGCAACGGGGGAAGCTTTTTCAGCTTTTCCTCTGTTGGAGTGGCCTCCAGGCCGAACCCAAGCAAACAGACAACCAAAATGCCGGGCACCAGCGACCAGAGAAAGACATGGGCCATGGGCATATTTTTATTTAACAGGTACCAGGCACAGAGCGGTCCCAGCATGGCCCCGGCGTTATCCAGGGCCCGGTGAAAACCAAAGGCCCTGCCCCGTCGATTCGAATCAGTGGAAGCGGCAATAAGTGCATCCCGGGGCGAGGTTCGAATCCCCTTGCCCACCCGGTCAAGAAAACGAAAGAGCAGCACCAGGTTCCAGCTTACAGCCAGGCCTATCAGAGGACGGGCCAGGTTGGAAATCGAATAACCGCCTACAACCAGTCCCTTATGGTTCCATCCCTTGTCCGCCATTCGTCCGGAAACAAGTTTGAGCAGGCTGGCTGTTGCCTCGGCTATACCTTCAACCAGGCCGACAACGGCAGGGCCTGCCCCAAGCGTTGCAGTAAGAAAAATCGGTAACAGCGGCGTGATCATCTCACTGGCCGTGTCATTGAGGAAGGAGACCAGGCCCAGGACAATAACCGTGCGAGGAAGAAAGGGCGTTTTCATGGCAGCTTGTTCCTGTTGTCCTCAAGCAGCAACACATGATTGGGCACTGTGGTCTGAAGGCGAGTTTGCATTCCCGATAGTGCAGGTAACAGGGGGGCTGGATCAAGAGAAGACTCGGTTCTGGGCAGGTGGATCAGATGCAGATAACTGCGAATACGCATCGTCGAGAGAGTACCTAGCCAGAGTTGTGT
>WFRY01000328.1 GCA_015486315.1 Desulfobulbaceae bacterium | reverse complement strand
TCAGAAAACTCAATGAAATTTATTCTGACGTCAAGTTAGATGGTTTCGTAAAAACCATCCATTACCGTCATTCCGGCGAAAGCCGGAGGTAAGCGTAGACTCCGAGCTCGGAATGATGAAAATGATTATTGTCGATTTTTTACGAGTTCATCAAGTTAGGGGGTACCGTATAATGATATATTATATGGGCTGTAATATATTTTGATATATCTCTTTTGTAACTATTCAGGTGGGTGCAGAAAACTTGCAAAACCACCGTCCTGTAACTGTTCAGGAGGGCCTTAGATTCGGAGTCTACGCTCGAAGTCTTCGCTTATCTACCTGTTCATTTAAGACTGTGAAGCGTACTTGTGTTACTCGAGCAGGCTTAAATGGGCGAAGATAAGGTGCTCCTGAAAGGGGATCAAATTTTTGTTGTTCGAGCCTCGCAACGTTGCAATATGTCTTTCCAGAAAGCAGAGTGGTTTGACTCTGGGGGAAATCGGCAAACAATTTGGCCATATCAATATAGTACCGTGAGTAACGTGGCCAGAAGAATAGGAAATCAACTCTCTCAGAGCAATCAGCTCTCCCAAAAGGTTGCTGTTGTGAGGCAAAAGTTGCCGTTAGAACAAGGAAAGACGTGACCCCTGTAATCTATATATACTATACTATGATGAACACCCTGCATAAATCCCTGACCATCGCCCTCCTGGCGGTTTCTATCTTTATTGCAGGGTTAAGCCCTAATCTGGTGAGCGCACAGAGTTCGACGCCAGAGCCGATGGTACCCCTTACGCCTGAAGAAAAATCCTGGATTAAAGCCCATTCCGCTATCACCTTATCGATCACGGACGATATCCCGCCAAGGAGTTTCATTGATAAGGATGGACAAATTAAAGGTACGACTGCCGATTATGTACGCTTGTTCGAACAAAAACTGGGGTTGAAAATCAATTTGGTCGGATCGGACTGGTCTACGGCACTGCAACTCGCCTTGGACCACGAGGTGGATGGCATCCTGCAAGCGGCTGAACTGGAAGAGCGCAAGCCTTATTTGAACTTCACGCAGGTCTACAGCTCCACCCCCCAGGCTGTCATAGCCAGTGAGGATGAGCCGACGATCTCGGGACTGGATGCACTCTGTGGGCGCAGGGTTGGCGTCCTCAAAGATTCCTCCCAAAGCCGCTACCTTATGAAACATTTCCCCTGCATCAATGTAGTGCATTTCAAGGCCCTGGAGCAGGTGGCGTATGCCCTTGCCGGCAGAGAGATCCATGCTGTGTTCGGGAATTACGATTATTACGCGAGCCATTTTAAGCAGGCGGGGCTGGTGGGTTTTAAAGCCATCTACATAGAATACCTGCCTCCAATGGGATTTGCCCGGATCGGGCTTAGAAATGACGAACCGTTGTTAGTGTCTATTTTTGACAAAGCCATCGCAGCGATCACGGACGAAGAGAGAGTACGCATTACCAACAGATGGCTTGGCCTGAAATTTCCCTCGGTGTCGGCTGACTTGGGGACGCGAGTAAATCTGACCCCCGAAGAACAAGCCTGGCTCGCGCAGGACCACACGGTACGTGTTCGTGTTGTAAACTTTCCACCCTACATGTTTCTTGAGAAAGACAAGATCAAGGGAATCGTGATCGATTATCTCAACCTGATTGGCCAACGCACAGGACTCACATTCGAATTCTCCCCTGAAACTCGCCCTGGGCAAGAGGCGCTGAAATCGCTGAAAAATCTCCAGGGCCCAGATCTGATGACAGGCCTGTCGCCAAAAGCTGAACATGAGCCATATATGGATTTTTCAGAGCCCTATATGGCATCAGCACGGGTGATTTTCACCCGGACTGACGGTGAATTTATTGCAACCATTGATGACTTGAAAGGCAGAACACTTGCGGTGCCGCACGGAACCCTCGTACACAAACGGATTGAGGTGGAATATCCTGATATTGGCCTGCTGCTCTGTGATACGGATTTAGAATCAATAGAAGCTGTATCAACGGGAAAAGCGGATGCCTATATCGGCAATTTGATCCATGCATCCTACGAGATCTTGCAGAGGGGTTTCGCCAATTTGAAAGTAGCTGCCCCCAGCCCGTTTGGCGATGACGTCCACACCTTTGGCATTCGTAGGGATTGGCCCGAATTGAGTAGTATTATCAACAAGGGGCTGAACAGCATTACCTCAGAAGAGAAAGCTGCAATTCGTAGCAAATACTTGAAGCTGACATATGAGTATGGAGTCAAACCCAGCGACATTTTAAAAAGGGTTCTGATGGTTGCCGGGTCGGCATCCCTCATACTGCTCCTGTTTCTGTTCTGGAATAGGAGCCTGGCAAAAAAGGTCCGAGAACGGACTTCGGAGCTGACAGGCAGCCACAAGTTATTGGAGGCTGAAACTGACGAACGCAAAGGGGCGGAGGATTCTCTGCGCGAGAGCCGCTATTTTCTTAAAAATCTAACTGATTCTATGGCGGATGTGGTTTTCTCGATAAAATTTCCTGAAAGGGAAATCGAGTGGCTCAATGATTCCTTTAAAATGTTCGGGTATGATCCTGATGATTGTATTGGCAGAACGACGGAATTTCTTTACCGGGACAGGGCCGATTTTCTGGCCTCTGGCGATAGAATGGCAGAATTCATCACAGATGACGAACAAGACATCCTTCACATCGAACAAATGTTTAAAAAAAAAGATGGTGAGGTCTTTCCCACTGATCTCACCATTTCTAAATACAAAGTCAACAACGAGGTGATAAGTATAACTGGTATTATGCGAGACATCACCG
>WFRY01000327.1 GCA_015486315.1 Desulfobulbaceae bacterium | reverse complement strand
TTTCACGTACCACATAACAGCGGGTCCCCCCATTGTTAAAGAAGCCGTAAACTGCGTGGGCAAGCTTTCTCTGATCCGGATCAGTAGAAAAATCGCCGAAAAATTTCTTGAATTCTCCAAAGTTAGTGCAGAGTTTTACTTCACCTGCAGATGGGAGAGTAAAATTACTGGTTTTGTAATCGTACACGTAATCCCCGGTAATAACCGCATCATTTTCCGGGGCCGTATCAAATGTGACTTGCGACACATTATTATCTTCGTCATTGGACAGGGTGGCGGAAACCGCCTGGCCGTCAACCCGGATTTCAAATGTTCCACTCCCAGTTACCACAGGATAATTTTTTAAATGAAAAGCAGTGGTTGTCCCGTCTCCCTTACCTATCAGCTCTCCTTTGGCAAGGCTGGAACTTACAGGTATGGTAAGCGTGTCAGCCGAAATAATTCCGACAAATCCTGCCGTACTTGTGCCCACCCCTGCTATTGTCTGTATGGCAGAGGGTACTTCTTCAACGTAAACTCCTGGTGAAAGATACTGTGGCATGATTTTTTCCTCCAATTATGTAAAAGTTCAATGAATATCAACTACGCTGTATCGTCGGAAGACCTGTCGAAATTCAGACCCGCTTCAGGGAAATTTCCATTTCATGTTGAACTGACTGATTTTTTGTTCCTGTCTTGCATCTGCGTCCCGCCCCAGTCATAATGCCCTTAAATGGAAACTGTTTACGAGCAGGAAGAATCAAGATTTTATGGAATAATTACCTCCTTTATGGTGTTTCAGGTTGTACAACAAAGTCAAGATTCACCTCTTCACCGGCTTGGTTGAACTGGACTACACTCAAAGCCTGCTGGTAGCCCTGGGCCGAAATCAGGACAGAGCGCCTGCCGACTTCAATGCCTGCCAGCACATACTGCCCATTGCCGTCACTCAGTGTTTTGTCCGCACTTCCCTGAATACGAACCTCTGCGAGGATTACCGCATCAGAGGTATCCACGTCTGTAATTTTTCCCTTGAGCAGGGTTGGAGGCAGCTTTATATCAGCCTGAGCCATGACGATGCTTCCCCCTGATCCGTGTGCCACGGTAACCGTTACAGCAGCCGTGCCATAGCGGGTTCCCGATTCGGGCAGCCGCGCCGTTAGGGTGTACTGTCCATCCGGAAGATCCATAAAATGGAAATGTCCGTCTGCCTTGGTGAGAATCCGGTCTGGACGCTTTGTCATTTTTGACCATTTGTCGCCAAACTGTTTTGCCCTTTCAGTGAGCCAGTCCATGAATACCTGAGGCGCAGAGGTAATCTCCACCTGGGCACCGGCAATAGCCGAGCCTTTCCATGCATCAGTGACATTTCCGGCAATGGATACCTGGTGGCGTATCTCTTCCCATTTCGCCAACGGCTACTCCTCCTCCGCTCCTGTTTTGAATTTGAGCCGTTTATCTATAACCAACGGCCCGGTTTCAACAGCTTCATATACTTCCACGCCGATTGTAACCGTATAGTTAAGTGCAGCCTTGGGTTTCCCTCCAAGGGCCTGCCAGAATTCACCAACGCTGTTAAGACGTCCAGGCTGAAGCGTTATTGCAGGAAGCGGTGGTTCCTGTCCCCTGAGGTCCCCCTGAAGAATGCCTGCTGGTATCACAGGGTGACGGAGCAGCACCTTCATCACCTCGCCAAGCATATGATGTTCATCCTCAGCAGGATCCGGGGAACTGTCACTGGCCCAGGCTGTAACCAGATATGAACATTCCACCCTGACCGGCGAACGTTTTCTCGTTGCCGTGCCGTCGCTTTTTCTCTCCATGATCCACTCATTGCTGCGCAACTCCCGATTTTCCCGGATATCATAGAGAAACATATCAATGGCCGGGAGCGTCACCGATGATGGAGGAAACTGGTCATCAGGAGTGGCAAAACTTATAGTGACCTGGGAAACCAGCTCAGCAGGAAGATCATGCCTCAGGAGTTCTGCCAGGGTCTTGTCAAGGTCGTTGATCATGGGTTATCTTCTTGATCTTTTCCCAAAATCTCGCACTGCTGTCGGTCATTTCGGTTAATATCGGGTTTGATGATCATGTTTTCAAAATTCGGCTATTTCAGATAGTTTCTTTTTTCTCTCAACAAGGACATTCAAATAGTGTGTTGTTCTTACATTTTTGAGTAGTGCTACATCCGGATCCGGAACAAGCCTCAGAAAAAGAACTTCCGTCTTGTCTGATGTAACAATCGGGCCGGAAAGACTCTGAGTATCTCCAGGAGGCACCCCAATCCATCCCCTGAATAAATACCGATTTTTCTCATCAAGAATCTCGATTCGATAAGCAATCCCTACCTCAATTGGTTTGGATACTCCCACACGGAACATTAAGGATCCTTTGTATTTATAAAACTCCGCAGTAAGATCACATTCTTTGAGTAAGGATTGATCCTCGACCGGAACAATGTAGTCTTTGGGAAATTGCTCTATAATCTCAAACTCTCCTTTAGATTCGATGAATTCTTTTAAAAACTCGCGTTTGCTCTTTGAATCGAAGACATTCAAATTGGCAAGCAGCTCAAAAGAGTGTCTCCCTATGGGAAGTGTGTGTGGTTTGGCAGTGATAAGTATGATCTCACGCCACTGTGTGTACAGACGTTTTTGGGTACGCGGGAGTGCTGTACGTTTCAAAGGGGTTGAGAGGTGCACCGGGTGTTTTCCATCCACTGTGCCATTCAAAGAAATCAAGACGGTGTGACCTGCAGGGTAGTAAAAATTCAGATAAAGCTCTACCGTAAACTCGTCCTTCGGTCGATAGTATGGGCGGATAAGCATATCAAACTTGAGATTATCCTTAAGAAAGGACAATCGTTCCTCATCGCTCTTGAGTGGTGCGATATCTTTGAAGTACTTGGCAATCCGATTTTTTTTCATCTTTATACCAGGTCTACCTCAGTCCTTTTTGACTTGCCAACCCGCACCATATGATGTGATTGTGAAGTCACTTGCATCTCCACGGGTAATATTAAAGCCGCCAAGCTTCCTTGTCGTACCATCTGCATATATCAGCACCCTTGCTTCAAAATCGATATCACCAGCTCCTGCAGGATCAAGAGATCCACTGATGTAACATATCATTGCTGCCTTACCTGCGGATTCGTAGCTGGCACTCGCATCTTGCATCTCGAATGTAACATTTACCGCTGAGCCAGTATGGCCGCCTGCCCAGCTGGAGCTGGCGGACTTGTACACATGGGCTTGATCTATATCTGCCCCATTGTAGTTCCACCGTAAGTCCCACATCCCCCAAGCAATGCTGAGCCCTGAGATACAATCAAACTCTATTAAAGGTTGCCAAAAATCTCTAACCCATTCATTTTGTGCCGGTTCCTGTCCCGCTGGCCATCTATGAACAGCCTTCCCGATGTTTCTCCTCCATTGCAGGCCGCCACTACCGTATGGCACCAGCGATGCAACCAGTCCGAAGACTGCGACTCCAAGTGATGCTGCTGAGATCGGGTCAATAACCCGTTGTACCAAACCATCTTCGTACTTACTGAGGATCGATTTTCCCTCCTGGACCTGTCGCCGTGCAAGCCCCTCATCTGACTCCCCTTGAACGAATTGCTGCTCCCGCTGCATGACCGCTCGCGCAACCCGATCCGCCTCCTCTTCATACTTGTCGTCTGGCTGTCCAACAGTGAGTTTCCCCTGAATGCTGTCCCCGTTCTGCTGCACCACATGAGTGAGTTCATGGGCAAGAAGTTCTTGCCCACTGGAGCTGCCAGGATTGTATGCGCCCTGGCGGAAAAAGATATCCCGGCCTGTTGTAAAGGCCCTGGCGCTCAGTTGGCGATTGAGCATGTCCGCCTTGCCGTCCGTGTGGACCCGTACCCCGCTGAAATCAACGCCGAATGCAGACTCCATCCGGGTACGCGCTTCACTATCTAAAGCTTGTCCACCACCACGTGACCGCTGTATGGCCTGCTCCACATCAGGAGCAGCTTCCGCTTCGCCACTTCCCTTTTTGGTCAGAGCCAATACCCGCTGCACATAACGGTTACCGTAATGGCGCTGCAGTTGGAGCAGGGATTGCACGGCGCGGGATGGCCGTCCAGCAGTGGCACGGTTCAACATGGCTGCATTGGTAC
>WFRY01000326.1 GCA_015486315.1 Desulfobulbaceae bacterium | reverse complement strand
TACCATAAAACTTAATGCATAACAATGGTATTCACTGGAAAACAAGCAGCGCGGTTTTTCAAATAACCTTCACTGGTAACTTTTAGTTAGTGTCTGTCCAGAAATGAGGATTTTCGTTCAAGGTCAGGTAAGCGTAGACTCCGAGGAATGCGATAAAAATAAGCACAGGCATATAATTGATATTCCGAGCATTATTTTTTGAGCATGACGCAGAGATTGGGCGAGGTAAGCGAGCTCGCGAGACTCCGAAAGACCATTTATGGACAGGCACTAACTATTCAGGTGAAAGTACAATTTTCGCAAAATCACTGGTCGTAACTGTTTAGAAGTGGTTCAGATTCGATGGTGAAGCGTACTTGTGCTCCTCAAGCAGACTCAAATGGGCGAAGAGGTAAACGCAGACCCCGTGAGGTGCTCCTGAATAGTGACCTATAATCTAAAGCTATTTCGGATTTTTATATGTCGCTGATAGTACAGAAATTTGGTGGTACCTCGGTGGGGTCCACGGATAAGATTAAAAACGTGGCCCGGAGAGTGCTCAAATATCAGGAGCAGGGCCATCAGGTGGTAGTGGTACTCTCCGCCATGTCCGGTCAGACCGATAAGTTGCTTGGACTGGCCGCTGATGTCCAGAACGTACCTGATCCGCGTGAAATGGATATGCTGCTTTCCACCGGAGAGCAGGTAACAATAGCACTGTTTGCCATGGCTGTGAAGGCAGCCGGTAGTGATGCGGTGTCCCTGTTAGGTGATCAGGTGCGTATCCGGACCGATGCCATGCATACCAGGGCCAGGATCCAGGAGATTGATACCGAACTTATCAAAAAACATCTTGATAAGGGAAAAGTGGTCACCATTGCCGGCTTTCAGGGGGTCACTGACAGGGGCGACATTACTACCCTGGGGCGGGGGGGATCCGATACCACGGCTGTTGCCCTGGCTGCAGCACTCGGGGCCGATGCCTGTGAGATTTTTACTGATGTTGAGGGCGTGTATACAACAGATCCCAATATCTGCCTCCAGGCTCGAAAAATCAACATGATTACCTATGACGAAATGCTGGAACTGGCCAGCCTTGGTGCCAAAGTCCTGGAAATTCGTTCCGTCGGCCTGGCCAAGCGCTATAGAGTTCCACTCCATGTTCGTTCCACTTTTTCAGAAAACGAGGGTACCTGGGTTGTAGAGGAGGATAAAATTATGGAATCCATGTTGGTTTCCGGTATTACCTATAATAAGAATGAGGCACGCATCACCATCAAGAAAGTCCCGGATCAGCCGGGTATTGCCTCTAAAATTTTTCTGCCCATCTCTGATGAAAGTATTCTTGTTGATATGATCATCCAGAATACCAGGGAAAGTCATCTGACCGACATGACCTTTACGGTGATGCGTAATGACTATGCCCGCACCATGGAAATCCTGACCAAGGTGGCTGATGACATCGGTGCTGAATCCGTTACCGGGGACGAATCCATAGTCAAGGTTTCCGTTGTCGGCGTGGGGATGCGCAATCATTCAGGTATTGCATCAACAATGTTTCAGATCATGGCGAATGAAGGGATAAATCTTATGATGATTTCAACATCTGAAATTAAGGTTTCCTGTATCATTGCTGAAAAGTATACCGAACTTGCGGTGCGGGCGCTGCATGCCGCCTTTGCTTTAGACGCAGATAATATGCCTGTTGAGGAAAAATAGATATTATGGCCGGGACAATAGAATTTTACGACACAACACTGCGGGATGGCACCCAGGCGGAAAACTTCAATCTTTCCGTAGATGACAAAATTCGCATAACAAAGCAGCTCGATAAAATCGGTATTGACTTTATTGAAGGTGGCTGGCCGGGTTCCAGTCCGCTTGCTGTTGAATACTTTGAAAAGATGAAGGATATTGAACTGCGACACGCCAGGCTTACAGCCTTTGGCTCAACCCGTCATTTTCAGAATCCACCGGACAGGGATCCGAATCTGCAGGCCCTTCTTGCCGCAGAAACTCCTGCAATAACCATCTTCGGCAAGAGTTGGGATATCCATGTTCACGATGCACTGCGCATTGAACTGGAGGATAACCTGCAGATCATTGAAGATTCACTGACCTATCTCCGGCCCCGGGTCAAACATTTGATCTATGATGCCGAACATTTTTTTGACGGCTTTAAGAAAAATCGCGAGTACTGCCTGGCCACCCTAGGCCGTGCCCTGATCGGCGGCGCAGAAACCCTGGTGCTCTGTGATACCAACGGTGGCACCTTACCCCATGAAATTCCACCGATAATTGAACGAGTCAAACAGTTCCTGGAAGAGCAAGGTAGTACTGCCCGGATCGGCATTCACCCGCATAACGACTCTGAAACCGCAGTTGCAAATGCTCTGATCGGTGTGTCCATGGGAGCGGGCCAGGTACAGGGGACTATTAACGGTTACGGTGAGCGCTGCGGTAACGGAAACCTGACATCCATCATCCCGGCCGTGATTTTTAAAATGGGGTTGGAGGCAGAGGTGGGGAAAAAGATCGACAAGCTTTATTCCACCTCTCGCCTGATCAATGAACTGGCCAACCTGCCGCATAACCGTTACCAGCCTTATGTCGGTGAATCCGCATTTGCCCACAAGGGGGGGATTCATGTCAGTGCGGTCCAGCGTAACCCGCTGACCTACGAACATATTGAACCGGAAAAAGTCGGCAATGTCCGCCGCATACTTATTTCCGACCAGGCAGGGAAATCCAATGTCCTGCACAAGGCCAAAAAATATGGCTTGAATCTTGATGCCGATGATCCAGCCATGGTGTCCATTATCAAGGAGTTGAAAGATCTTGAAAATCAAGGCTATCAGTACGAGGGAGCAGAGGCAAGCTTTGAACTGCTGATGCGGCGTGCCATGGGAATGGATCTCAACTTCTTTACTTTTGAAGGGTTTCGGGTCATGAATCATAAGTACAGAATGGATAAGCCGCCCCTCACCGAGGCAACCATCCGTCTGTATGTAGACAGCAGGGAAGTGCATACTGCATCCATGGGTGACGGCCCGGTAAATGCCCTGGACCGGGCCATGCGCAAGGCCTTGACAAGATTTTATCCAAGTCTGGAGGAGATGGAACTTATTGATTACAAGGTTCGGGTTCTATCCGGAGAACATGGAACCCAGGCAAAGGTACGGGTCCTGGTGGAGAGCAGGGACAACACCTCTCAGTGGGGAACAGTGGGCGTGTCCATCAACATTATTGAGGCAAGCTGGCAGGCCCTGACTGATGCCATTAACTACAAACTGATGAAAGATAAACAAGCTGATGCATAACTATTTGTAATGAAGGAGTTGTGCAAGAAAAGAGAGAAGGACAGGCGGGTGCCTGTCCTTCTCCTGGCAGGGGGAGGAATTCTTGCAGCAAGCTGGTTTTATTCCAGTTCCGACTTACCGCCTGCCGATTATTCTTTTTTACCATCAGCTCATAACGAATCCGTAACCGTCATTCGCCACCTGACGGGGCAGTCATCCTCTCCGGTGAACGGAATCAAGCTGAATTCTGCAACATCCTGTCAGGAAACACCACCGCAGTTAGCCGTATTTTTTGCCTTACCCATGCCCATCAACCGGGCAGATCATGATGCCTTGACTATGCTTCCCGGGATTGGCCCCCGACTTGCAGATAATATCATCGCCCACAGACAAAATTATGGTCCGATTACCGGAGCCACCGACCTGGAGCGCGTCGTCGGCATCGGAAAGAACCTGACAAAAAAACTGCTCCCCATGGTCTGTTTTGACTGATACGACAGCAAACTCACGCTCCATTGATTATCCGGTAATAGTCCTGGTCGGTCCTACGGCAATCGGAAAAACAGCGCTTTCCCTGCAGCTTGTAAAACGGTTTGCCTGTGAAATCATCAGCATGGATTCCATGCAGATCTATCGATACATGGATATCGGTACTGCCAAACCAGGTCGGGACGAGCAGATGATGGTTCCCCATCATCTGATTGATATTGTTGATCCTGACGATCATTACGATGCCGCACGATTTGTTAGCGACTGCCTGAAAACCATGCATGAAATTGCAGGTCGCGGGCGAACCATACTGTTAACCGGTGGTACCGGCTTTTACCTTAAAGCTCTTACTGAAGGGTTATGCGCAGCTCTGCCTTCTGACGAAAAAATCAATAATCAGCTGAAGCAGCGCCTGGCAGAGGAGGGGAGGGGTGTCCTGCACCGGGAGTTATGTCGGATTGACCCGGTAACAGGGGCAAGGGTCCATATTAATGATACCCAGCGGTTAATACGGGGGCTGGAAATTTATCAGGTATCCGGGAAAACATGGTCGGAACTGATAGAGGAGCAAAATGCGACAGGCCGGCAGTCCATTGTTTTTAACAACATGATTCAAGTTGCTTTAACCTGTGAGCGTGCTGAGTTGTACCGGGACATAAACCGGAGGAGTGAAATAATGCTTGATTCGGGGTTGGTTGAAGAGGTTGAAAAACTCAGATCAATGGGGTATGCGCCACAGTTGCCATCAATGCAGGCCCTTGGATATCGGCATGTCAACAATTTACTCTCGGGCCTGTGGGACAGGCAGACAATGCTTGAGCACATGGCCCGGGATACAAGAAGATATGCCAAGCGGCAGTTGACATGGTTTGGCGGCAATAGAAGTCTGCACTGGTTTGACAGGAAAGATCAGGATGAAATTGCTGACTACATTGGCAAATGTATTCAGATATAAACAACAGAACACCAGTAAAATAGAGTAAACTTTTAAAGAAACGGGTTAAATTGGACGGCAAAAAGGATTACATATTACCATCTGTCTTCGACAAAACCGAAACGTCGGCCATGAGCAGACTGGCGGATGAACTGGGGATATCAACCATTCTGGCGCAACTTCTTTGTCAGCGGGGTGTCACGGGTGCTGACATGGCCAGGTCCTTTTTATATCCTAAACTTGCAAACCTGCCGTCTCCATTTGAGCTGAAAGGTATGGATGCCGCTGTGGAACTGATACTGGAGGCAGTATCTTCACGGCAGCAGGTTGTAATTCACGGCGATTATGATGTAGACGGTATTACGGCAACCGTACTTTTAGCGGATTTTATAGCAAAGCTTGACATCGAAGTGATCTTTCATCTGCCAAACCGGATGAAAGATGGATATGGAGTCAGCCTGGATTCAGTTGCATATCTTGCCGAAAAAGTGAAGATGCCGGCATTGTTCATCACCGTTGATTGCGGGATATCAGCAAACAAAGAAGTTCAATATGCCAAGGGGTTGGGATTTAAAGTTATAGTAACAGATCATCATACGCCGCCGCAACTTCTGCCACAGGCGGATGCAATTATAAATCCGAAGCAGGATGGTTGTGGTTTCCCTTTCAAAGGACTTTCGGGTGTGGGGGTAGTATTTTTCATGGCCATGGCCGTACGGCGAAAAATGGTAGACAAGGGCTTCTGGGACAGGGAAAGCGTACCCAATTTGAAAAATTATCTTGACCTTGTTGCCCTTGGAACCGTCGCAGATGTGATGGATCTGGTCGATGTAAATCGAATTTTAGTCAAGGCTGGGCTCGAAGTGATTTCTGCACGAAAAAGGCCGGGAATCTGGGCTCTTTGCAGACAGGCAGGTATAAGCGAAGGAGCTGCTGTTACG
The DNA here is from genome assembly GCA_015486315.1 of Desulfobulbaceae bacterium. Classification (GTDB taxonomy): domain Bacteria; phylum Desulfobacterota; class Desulfobulbia; order Desulfobulbales; family Desulfobulbaceae; genus Desulfobulbus_C. Next base: position 3,146 of record WFRY01000326.1, on the reverse strand, counting down.
TCAGAGGATATTTCGTTTCGACTTGCTCCGCGCATCAACGCGGCTGGAAGATTAGGCGATCCTGAAATTGCCGCTAAACTGCTTGCCAGTCGGGAGAGCAGCGAGGCATTGGAATGGGCAGCGGCACTGGAAAAGGCAAACAACAAACGACGTGAGCTTGAAAAAGATGCGGTTGCAGATGCAATAAAACAAGCAGAAAAACAGGTAGATGGTAAAGATACGGGCATAGTACTTCTGGGTGTGAACTGGCATCCGGGGGTTGTTGGAATTATTGCCGCAAGAGTGGTTGACCGATTCGGCTTGCCGGTCCTGGTGTTCACTGCAGATACCTGCGGAGATGGTAAAATTCTTAAAGCTTCGGGAAGATCTGTGGTTGGACTCAACCTCTATGACGTGCTCATGGATTGTAATTCAAAGATTATTCAGTTTGGCGGCCATGCCATGGCAGCTGGTTTGACCGTTCACGAAGACGATCTGGAAAAATTTAAAATAGATTTTAATAATTCCGTATCGGCAAGAATGGCTAAAGTCGACAATGCCGCAGCTGTACATATTGACATGATTGTGGATGCTGCGGAGAACTGCGAAGTACTGGCGGAAAACTTGAAACTTATGGAACCGTTTGGCAAAGGCAATCCGGAGCCTGTTTTTTTAATCCGCAATATTCGAATGGAGAGGGTTTCCAGGCTGCGGGATCATCTGAAATTTTCTCTGCCGGTAAACGGCAACATGATTCATGGTATTGGTTTTTTTATGGCTGAATATTTTCAAGACGCCTTAAACCCGGTGGACCTTGGCCTGAAATTAAAAAGCACCAACTTTCGCGGCCGAGAGAGGATAGAGGCTCATGCAGTTATTATCAAGCCAACCATCTGATATTTTAAAAGATATAATAATTTAACATAATATATATTATGCGACATTGCTAATATCTATCTAAAAATGCCTTTATTCCAGGTTGGCTCCAGGTCCAATATGGCTGTCTTACTTGAACAGCGGCTTTACAGTGGACTTTTACGCCTGATTGCGGTCTAATGTTCCTCTTATCCGCCTGGCACTACGGATATTTTTGATAAAATATAACTCTCGTTTATTTCCTTAATTCAATGTGTTTTGCTTATAAATTAATCTAATAGTTTAACTTTGGAGAAACTATTATGAACCGTGATATTTACCAGGAACCCCTGGTCAGCAGATATACCAGTCTTGAAATGCAGGAACTTTTTTCCGAGCGTTTTAAATTCACCAACTGGCGGCGTTGCTGGGTCGCGCTGGCCGAAGCTCAGTATGAACTGGGCCTCAAGCTTGTTAGCCGGGAAATGGTTGATGAGCTGAAAAGCCATGTTGATGATATCGACTTTGATCTTGCTGCTGCCAAAGAAAAGGAAATCCGGCACGATGTCATGGCTCATGTTTATGCCTATGGCCTGCAATGCCCAAAGGCTGAGGCTATAATTCACCTCGGTGCCACCTCACAGTTCGTGGTCTGTAATACCGACCTGATTATTCAGAAAAAAGCCCTGCTGCTGGTCAAAAAGGCACTGGTTAACGTTATTGCGCAACTATCAGCATTTTGTCGAGATTATAAAGAGATGGCAACGCTTGGCTTTACCCATTATCAACCTGCTCAACCCACTACCGTCGGCAAGCGCAACACCCTCTATATTCAGGATCTCCTTATGGATCTTGATTATATTGAAAACCTCGAGCAGCAGGTTAAGGCTCGTGGTGCCAAGGGAACGGTTGGCACCCAGGCTACTTTTATGGAATTATTTCAAGGTGATAACGGCAAGGTCCGCGAATTGGATCGACTCGTATCGGAAAAATTAGGGTTTGATACGGTTTTTGCCGTTACAGGACAGACATATCCGCGCAAACTTGATATGAAAACAGCTGAAACCCTGGCAGGCATAGGTTCTTCAGCTCATAAATTTGCCGTTGACATGCGCCTGCTCTCAAATTTAAAGGTTCAGGAAGAACCTTTTGCCAAAAATCAAGTGGGTAGTTCGGCCATGGCCTATAAGCGAAACCCCATGCGCTCCGAACGTATGACCGGACTTGCCAGAAAACTGATGGGCTTGCCGGCAAACTTTGCAGCCACCTCTGCCAACCAGTGGTTTGAACGGACTCTTGATGATTCAGCAATCCGTCGTATGGATATGGCCCAGTCCTTTCTGCTGACTGATGCAATCCTCAAGCTTTATGTTAACATAACAAGCGATATGGTTGTTTATCCTAAGCAAGTTGAACGTTATCTTCGAGCTGAACTGCCCTTTATGTCCACTGAAAAAATCCTCATGGCCTGCGTTGAACGCGGCAAAAGCCGTCAGGATATGCACGAGGTTATTCGTGAGCATTCTGTTGCCGCCGGTTTAGCGGTCAAGGAACAAGGCGTTGAAAATGATCTGCTTGAGCGTCTCGCAAATGATGATCGAATTCCTTTTGACCAAATCGAACTTGAATCTTTGATTAGCAATTATCAGGAGTTTACCGGACGCGCTGCGGAGCAGACTGATGAATTTCTTGACGAGGTTGTTGCTCCTGTTCTGCAGAGGTATGGTAATCTGGTCGGTGGTGTCGATGCATCACTTAAGGTATAGCATTGAACAAGTTGGTTAACTATGCCTGATTCCTTCTCTACTCTATTTCTCCGGGTCAGTCCTGAGAGGATCAGTCTATTTCGATTCCTGCTTGAGGGATATGACGGCTTAGCGGTTTTATCAACAATAGATGCAAGTCAGGGGTTGGTAAGATTGCTGACCCCGAAATCCCGGTTGCCGGAATTGTGGCAGCTTCTTGCAGCAATATGTACGGATTTATGTAAGCAGGATTCAGAAAAACTTTCCGGTTGAAATTATATGGCTAAACACGTTTTTATTAAAACATTCGGCTGCCAGATGAACGAACGGGACTCGGAGATTATCGAGCAGCTCCTGGCAAAGACCGGATATATTACCGTATCCAACCAGGAAGATGCCGACCTTGTTATTCTGAACACATGTTCTATTCGAGCCAAAGCTGAACAAAAGGTGTTCAGTCTGCTTGGCCTTCTCAGAAAACAGAAGGAAAAACAACCTGGACTTCATATTGCTGTAGCCGGATGCGTTGCCCAGCAGGAAGGACAACAGATTTTCAAAAGAATGCCC
>WFRY01000325.1 GCA_015486315.1 Desulfobulbaceae bacterium | reverse complement strand
CAACTGGACAGTCGGATTCTGTTTTTCGAATCCCCGGGAAGTCTTGACAGGCTTATAGAGCAGCTTGGCAGGCTGCCCGGCCCGCGTAAATACGGGCTGCTCAACAGCAGATTTTACGGACCGGATCTGTTCACCGACCGGCAGGTCCTGAAGTCGCTGCTCAACGACCTTGATCGCTGTGCATCCGCTGGTGTACTCAACGGTATTATTTACTGCGATCATTACCTGCTGCAGCTGTTGTCCGTCGAGGCCCCCGACCTGGCCGGGGCGCTGGAGGCAGTTCCGGGAATCAACACCATGCTTGACAGGCATGCCAAGGTTGAAGCGCAGCTTGGCTATATCAGTGAAACCCGCTTTCTGCAGCCGAAAAAGATCATCCTTGACCGCTCGCTGAACCGTAATCTCGATCTGCTGGCGGATACTGCCCGTCTATGCCGGCACAGTTTTCCCGATTTGAAGCTGGAACTGCTGGCAAACGAGGGATGTCTTGCTCACTGTCCGTTTAAACTCTCCCATGATGCCTATATTGCCCTTGCCAACCTGCAGGAGCGGGACTGTACCTATCTGCTGAACAGAGACCTGGGCTGCATACAGCTGGTGGATGAGCAGCCGTACCGTATTCTTCAGTCGCCTTTTATCCGACCTGAAGACATGGATCTGTACCTGTACCATATCGACACCATCAAGATCTGTGGTCGTACCCTGGGCAGCGGGTTCCTGGAGCAGGCCATTACGGCATATATGGATCGTCGCTACGACGGCAACCTGCTTGACCTTCTCGACGCCATGCAGTGGCTGGCCCCGAGCCTGTATATCGACAATGCGTCACTCTCTTTTGATTTTGCCAACATGCTGTCCATGTGTGAAAACAAATGTGATTCCTGCGGATTCTGTCGGGAGTTGTTTGAATCCATCTCCCGCTCATTGCCTGTGGAGATCCGGGATCATCGTGCAGTCGTGGATTGAGAAAACGGTTTACGGTTTACGGTATTTTTATCTTGTTTCTGATTACCCACAAAGCTCAGCCATTAACAAATTTCTGGATCCCCGATAACAACACTCGGGGATGACGTAGCTTACAACTCCGTTATATTATAACCAATCAGAGTGCTGCCTACTACGGTCATTCCCGAGGTCCTTTATCGGGAGATAAGCGCAGACTTCGATCTATTATTTTTTCTTTTTATAACAAAATATTGTAACCTTGACTGAAAGTTGGCTGAGTTTCATACGTAAGCAGAATCTTGTTAGACTGTGGATTGGAAAGCGATTTGGAGGCATCCTGTGGACACATTTGATAATTTACTTGATATTTCGACTAAAATTCATGGCCATATCTGTGCCGGCCAGGTGATAGGCGTGCGGATGTCCATGCTGGGCCTGGAGCGCATCGGTATTGATGATCCAAAGGGAACAGATCGTAAGAAACTGTATGTGCTGGTGGAGATTGATCGCTGTGCAACCGATGCCATCCAGTCCGTGACCGGCTGCAGCCTGGGAAAACGTTCCATGCGCTGGATGGATTTCGGAATCATGGCAGCCACTTTTGTCAATCTGGAGACCGGGAAGGCGGTACGTATCACGGCCCGGGAAGAGTCCCGGGAGTTGTCTAAAAAGTATTATCCAGCCCTGGCCAACAAGTATCAGCAGCAACTTGAGGCCTACAAGATCATGCCCGAGGATGAGCTCTTTTCCTTCCAGGATGTAGAGGCGCATATTCCGGAATGTGACATGCCGGGGCGCCCTCTGCGTCGCGTCCAGTGTGATGATTGCGGTGATTATGTCCAGGATTGCCGGGAAATTTCCCAAAACGGTAAAACCATCTGCCGCGCCTGCGGTGGACAGCGATATTATACCGTCATCTAACCTGTGATGGTTTCGCAACGCTGTATTTTTTTTGTTTTTTGCTGGAGCAGGCTTGCAGCCTGCTCCTCTTGTTTATGACAAAGATGTCGTGTTCACAGCAGCTCATCGGAACCGGTTGACCTGTTATAACCCCCTGGTTCAGTTTCCACGATTGAACCAGGGAAGAAGTCACAATCCGTTATCAGTGCTATTGCGGATTCCGGGGTCGATGTCCATCTGCTTCGGAATTCGGTACTTTCAAGAGGTTATTTAATGAAGATGAAAACAGGGTTATTCTTTACCACCATGACGTATTTCCTGACGTTGTTGCTGTTCGGCTGCGGCGGAGGGAACAAGATGACCGGTTCCTGGAAGGATCCCTCCTTTACCGGTTCGATCAGGGGAAGGGTACTGGTGGTCGGGGTTGCCCGCAATGAGACCAATCGCCGTATTTTTGAAGACAGCCTGGTGGCAAACCTGAAGGCAGATGGGGTGGACGCGGTTGCCGGGCATACCTTTAACGAGAACGGGGTGGAGCCGTCAGAGGCCGCCATCAGGGCGGTTATGAAGCAGGCCGGTGCCGCAAGTGTCCTAGTGACCCATGTCGCCGGGACCGACGAGAAAAGCCAGTACTTTCCGGCAATCGGAGCAACGTTTATCGATCCCGGGTATTACGGCGGGTTGTACAGCTATTATCCCCGGGTTTATAACTATGTGTATATGCCGGCTCAGACGTTCAATCAGGAGACCGTGACCCTGGAGACAGGGCTTTATGACGGCAGTGATGGTAAGTTGATCTGGATCGGCCGTACCAATGCCGTTAATCCGGAGATGACCATGAAATATTATACCGGGCTGACCAGACTTTTTGTTCGTGCTCTGCAGAAAAACAATTTGATTCCCTAACCCGGAATCAGGTTTTTAATAAAAAGGCCGCGCCCTGCATAACACGCAGGACAGCGGCCTTGTTCATGCTTCATGCACGATGAAGATCAGCAGCCGCCTATACCTCAAGCACTACCCTTAGATGGCGCTGCACCAAGTTTTTCAGCATCGGCCGTGGTGGTCATGATGGAGCCGCGGTTGACCTTGACTTTGACATTTTCAGCAATTTCCATGGTAACCGTGGTGTCGGTCAGGCCGGTGATTCGACCATGGATTCCACCGCTGGTCACCACCCGTGCACCTCTTTTAAGTTCGTTGAGAAACTGCTGGTGTTCTTTTGCCTTTTTCTGCTGCGGACGGATGAGCAGGAAGTAAAAGACTACAAAGATAAGAATAAGGGGTACAAAAGAAGCAATACCTGCTGCCGGTCCGGCGGGGGCCGCTCCTCCAGCTGCATATGCAATTCCAGTCATTGGATATATCCTCCGAAATGTTTATTTTTTCTCATGCGGGATTTCCCGCTGTTCATAAAACGTTTTGCGAAAGGCCATGAAACGGTCATCAGCAATGGCCCGGCGCATGTCTGCCATCAGCGAACAGTAGTAATGCAGGTTATGGATACTGTTGAGCTGACAGGCCAGTATCTCACGGCTTTGAAAGAGATGCCGCAGATAGGCCCGGGAGTAGTTGCGACAGGTGTAGCAGTTGCATTGTTCGTCCACCGGCCGCTGATCTTCCCGATTAGAACTATTTTTTATAACAACTCTGCCGTGTGAAGTAAAGAGCATTCCATTACGCGCATTTCGGGTGGGCATCACGCAGTCAAACATGTCTACTCCTCTGTACACTCCCTCCACCAGATCCTCCGGTGTACCGACTCCCATCAGATATTTGGCATGAGTTTCGGGCAGAAGATGGACCGATTCATCCAGCATTGCATGCATCATTTCTTTGGGCTCACCCACGGACAGGCCGCCCATGGCATAGCCGTCAAAGCCGATATCAATGAGTTCCTCCGCCGCCTCTCTCCGCAGTTCAGGGTACATTCCGCCCTGGAGGATGCCGAACAGGAGCTGGCCGGTATCCGATTGAGCTTCCCGGCAACGTTTCGCCCAGCGGCCGGTGAGAGCGGTTGCTTTGGCGGCTTCATCCAAAGTGGCGGGGTAGGGGATACAGGTGTCAAGCACCATCATAATATCCGAGCCCAGTGCCTCCTGGACATGGACAGCTTTTTCCGGACTCAGGAAGAGTTTTGCCCCGTCCAGGTGAGATCTGAACTCGGCACCTTTTTCCGTTATTTTTGCCAGTTCCCGGAGGCTGAAAATCTGGAAGCCGCCTGAATCGGTAAGAATAGGTTTTTGCCAGTTCATGAACCCGTGCAGGCCGCCGAAGGAACGGATCAGCTCATGGCCCGGTCGGATAAAGAGGTGGTAGGTATTACCGAGAATGATTTGGGCACCGAGTTCCAGCAGGTTTTCCGGTGTAACTGCCTTGACCGTTGCCTGAGTGCCCACGGGCATGAAAACCGGGGTGTCAAAGGAGCCGTGCAGCGTGGTGACACGCCCGCAGCGGGCCGGGCATTCAGATGATTGGTGCAACAGTTGATAGGGTGAGCCTGGAGGCATGGTGTTTTTCTCTGTTGTTGGTTTACGGTAAAGGCAGGCTTGAGCGTACAGTATGTGCGCAGCAGGAAATGATTATACCGGGCATGGACCGGCGTCAATAAAAAAGATTGGCTGCACTGTGAGCAGTTACCATTTGGGTGGTACGGGGAAGCTCATCACCTACCCGGTGAGCAGTTACAAAGGAGAGCCGGAGAAGGTCCATAATATCTGTTGATCCTCATTAATTTTTCCCTGAAAGACGGGCAAATATAGTGAATCTGTTGGGGAGTGAGGACAGGGAACAAGGTGAAAAAAGATTATGTTTCAACAAAATAAGCAAAATTTCTTGTTCATGGGCAGGTGGTTTGATATACCAATAAGAGATGGTTTTGCATCAAGTTACCGGAATGGTCGTTGCCGGGAGGGTGCAGATACGGCTTCAGGCGGCCGCAGCATTGGGATATCCGCCTGAAGAGTTATAAACCTCATGTGAAGAGTTCTGATGAATAATTTATTGATTATTATTGCGCTGGCTGTTGCTGTCCTGATTATTCTTGTCCTGATTCTGAAAAAGAGTTCCGGCAAAAAAGCTCCCCTGGCGGAAAAAGAAAAGGTTGAAGAGGAAAGAGAAGAGATTGCCCGGGAAGCTGAACCGGAACCGGTCACCCTGCCGGAGGAGCTGGTTGTTGAGGAGGCTGTAGAGGAACCTGCGGCAGCTGAAGTCGTTATTGAGCCGAAAGTTGTCAAAGAGGAAACACCGGTGCTTGAGCCGGAACCTGAGCCCGAAGCGGAGGCTGTTGTCCCCGAGGAAGAGGCAGCTGCCGAAATTTCTCTTGCCTCCTATGAGGAGCGGCTGCTTGCCCTTAAGGAGCAGCGACTGGCAGAACTCACCACAGCCATTGAAAAGAATGAGGAGGGCAGGCGGGAGGAGCTTCAGGTTGAGCTGGTTGCCCTTACCGAGGCGTTAAGTTTTCTGCAGCAGAGTTATGAAAAGGAAATCGCCTGCCGAAATAATGCCCTGGCTGCCCTGGAGGCGATGAAGTCGGAATTGGAGACAGCCGACTATGAACGGGCCTGCGAGAGCCTGTCTGCTGGTGATCTCGAAGAGGCGGAAGGTATTTTTGACGATATCGTCGAGCGAAATGGCGCGTTTGCCGCTGCAGCTGCCTACCAGAGCGGCTGTCTATCGGAATGCAGGATGGATTTCAGCAGGGCCATGGATCGATTTGACAAGGCCGTCACCCTTGACGGTAACAGTCCTGACGTTCTCCGTTCAGCAGCGCTGCTGGCCCGGAAACTGTATCTCCACAAGAAGGCACTGGCCTGGTTTTCCACCCTTGTTAAACTGCTTGAAGAACAAGAGGAAGATACGGTGGAACTGGCTCTGGCAAGGCGGGATCAGGCCTATACAGCAGCCCTTGTCGGCCAGCATAAACAGGCCGGTGTACTGTATAAACAGGCAATGGTCAGCCTGACCGGTCTGGTGGGTAAAGATGATCCGGAAATGGGGGTCTGCTGGTTTCAGATCGGTAAACTGCAGGAAGCCCTGGGACAGTATGAAAAAGCCGAGGATCCATACAGCAAGGCCCTTGCCATTATGTCCGGCAGCCGGGAGAATATGATTCTGGGTGAGATCCTGGATAAGCTGGCCGGACTGTACATGGAGCTGGAACGAGAAGTCGAGGCAATACCGCTGTTTGAACGTCTCTGTGTCCTGAAGGAGGAATCTTCTCATCCCGATAATGCCAGTCTGGCCATGACCTATAACAATCTTGCCGAAGCATACAGGATTTCAGGCAAGTACAAAGAGTCTGAAGAGAATTACAAACACTCCCTGTCCATTACGGAAGAGCTGCGGGGCAAGGATCATGCAGCAGTGGGCAGCATTCTCCAGGAACTGGCCCAGCTCTGTGATCGCCAGGGGAAAAAGGATGAAGCAGAGGCATATCGGGAGCGGGCAGCAGCAATTTTTCAGCGTGTCCTCGAAGAGCAGGAGGCAGCCGGCCAGGAGTCGGTGAAGTTGAATCTATCGGAGTAGACAGAGGGGATACCCCATAGCCGTCAAGCTAAAAGAGTTTTGTCGATATATCAACATTTTGTAGGTCGGGTTAGCGGCTCAACAACTGCACATGTTGGCTTACGCTGTCTTTAGATTCTCCGTCAAGTTGGAGTTAAAGAAAAACTCAGCGTAACCCGACAAGATGTGACGATGTACCACGCTAACCCAACCTACTGCCTTAATCACCTCTACAGCTGCTACTCTTTCAGCTTTATATAGAGCTGTCCCTGCTTAACCCGGATAGTCTCCACCCCATCACTGAAGCTCTTCCAGAATCCGGTGCCGCCGCCGAATTCCTGGACCAGGTCAATGTTTTTGAACCCGCCCAGCCATGCATTAGGTAGCGGAACGCCCATCAGAGAAATTCCTTTAAAAATGACCACCGGCCTGTCGTCCCGGTAGGCTAGTTCCGCACCTGCCCTGGCCCGGATAATCTTGCCGCCCATAAACGGGAAATCCTGATCAACCGGCAGCAGGAGCCGCAGGCTGATCAGGTCATCGGCAAGGTCAATGGCCACCTTTTGTGCCAGATCGGTATTTTTTGCCAGTAAGGAGTTTATCTCCCGCTCGCTTAAGCTTATTTCCCGGCTTGCGTCCTCTTCCGAATAGGCTTTCGGATGCAGTGTACCATCACTCTTAAAATCCTTTTCCGTGGTTGCACCCGCCCGGGCTCTGTTATTTTCAGGCGGGTTCACGGCTGCAAGGGATTCAAACCGGTTCAGTTTCTGTTCAAGCCGTTGTTCTTCCTGCTGGTCAAGGACCACCGGCGTAAAGGGATGGGGAAAAAGCCAGGCCCGGACGGCAAAGATGGTGATTACAACGGTCAGCAGCATCATACCGGCGACAATGGCCAGTACCTGCAGGCCGGAAAAACCTTTTGGTTTTGAAGTCTGCTTGTTCATGTTCATGATCTGTGAAATTATGATTGATCTCCAAGGACATCTACTACAACAACGGCAAAGAGGAGCGTTTTCCCGGCCAGAGGGTGGTTGAAGTCCACAACAGCGCTGTTTTCCTTCACTTCTACAACTCTGCCCTCTATATCCTGTCCCTGCGGCCCCTGTCCCTGCAGCTGTGCCCCCGCCTCCAGTGCCTCCGGCGGCAGATCGGTTTTTGGTATTTCAATAAACGCCTCGGGGTCGGACTCGCCGAAACCTTCAGCGGCAGGCACGGCAACCTCCAGGTCATTGCCTTTTTCCAGGCCGAGCATCATTTTTTCCAGTCCGGCAATGATCTCTCCCTGTCCCTGGATATAGCTGAGCGGATCCGTATCCCGGGTGCTGTCAATGATTTCACCGTTTTCAAGGGTCATGGTGTAATCAATAATTACAGTACAGCCATCTTGTATCTTCATGTTTTTTCTCTTCTTGATATTTTTGTTGAGTGGGCAGTCCGGGTTAAAGAAATTTCTGTACAGGTATATAGTCCATACCAAAGCTCTCTGCCACGCTTCTGTAGGTGACGGCGCCCTCAATGACATTGGCACCCCTTGCTATTTCCTGATTATCACGCATGGCCTGCTGCCAGCCCTGATCGGCTATCTGGAGAGCATAGGGCAGGGTGGCGTTGGTCAGGGCCATGGTCGAGGTCTTGGCAACTGCTCCGGGCATATTGGAAACGCAGTAATGAACAATACCGTCAACGGTATAGACCGGATCAAGATGGGTTGTCGGGCGGGAGGTCTCAAAACAGCCGCCCTGGTCAATGGCCACATCCACCAGTACCGAGCCTTTCTTCATGGTCCTGAGCATCTCACGGCTGATGAGCTTGGGGGCCTTTGCTCCGGGCAGCAGCACGGCACCGATCACCACATCCGCCCGGGTGATCAGGTCCCGGATGGCCGCCGGGCTTGACATGAGCGGAAAACAGTTTTTGGGCATAATGTCGGACAGGTAGCGGAGTTTGTCCAGGCTGGTATCAAGGATAGTGACCTTGGCTCCAAGACCACAGGCCATTTTGGCGGCATTGACGCCGACCACGCCGCCGCCGATGACCAGTACATTACCCGGATCAACACCGGTGACTCCACCCAGCAGTACACCGAGGCCGCCCTGGGCCATTTCCAGGTATTTGGCAGCCTCCTGCACAGACATCCGGCCTGCAACTTCGCTCATCGGGGTCAGCAGGGGCAGGGAACCGTCATCTTTCTGGATGGTCTCGTAGGCAATGCAGACAGCCCTGCTCCTGATCAATGCCCTGGTCTGCTGTTCATCGGCTGCGAGGTGCAGGTAGGTAAATATTATCTGGCCTTTCCGGATCAGCTCATACTCTGCAGGCTGAGGTTCTTTGACGTGCATGACCATTTCGGCACGGGCAAATATTTCCGCAGCCGAGCTCACGATATCGGCTCCATGCTGCCGGTAGGCATCATCGGAAAATCCGCTGCCTGTGCCCGCCCCGGTTTCAAGCAGTACGATGTGGCCGTGATGGCACATGATCTCCGCACCTGCCGGGATCACCGCAACTCTGTTCTCCTGTGTCTTGATCTCTTTCAGTACGCCGATAATCATACAGCTCTCCCCGGGTGGAACAATTCATCTGTGTTTCTATGGGTGCAAACAAAAATAACTTCACATTCTGAGTAGACACTGCAACATATCTTCGGCCGATCTTCAATCGCGAAATCCTCAACGTAGCCCTGCTACGCCTGCGGTTTCACTCAATCAGATCGACCAAATATATGTCACATTGTCTACACATTTCTACGAAGTTAT
>WFRY01000324.1 GCA_015486315.1 Desulfobulbaceae bacterium | reverse complement strand
GGGATGATATCTCTTATATCAAGGCCGTACCTGTTCATGTTTTCATCATTGGCCCGGTCAATGATGAGGAGTGCATAGTAATTGACCAGCAGGCGGGATCTCGAGTCCCTGCGGAACAGATACGAGCGTCCGCCCATGGTGTTGAGAAAGAAACCGGCATATTCATATACCTTGTCAAGGGGGGCATACATCGGGAACATCTCGCCGGAACATTGGTTGACAATGGTCGCCTCGTACAGTTCTGCGGCCACGTCCTCAATCTTGTCTCTTTCCCGGTCCAGGATACCCTTCATAAGCAGAATATTCCGTCGTCCGATAATACGAAAAAAATGAGCCATATTGGTGAGTATTGTATACAGATCGTCTGATTCTCTGGCCACCACCGGAGGATTGGCAAGGAGCTTGGTCGTCAACGCACTGAAATACTGCAGGCTCGGTTGGTTGAGGCGGAATTCCTTGATATAGGGTTCGTTATCTAAGTGCGTAAAAAATACTGTGAGTTTTTTGATCAACAGATCGCACTGCTGCTGCGGTGTCGGTTCTTGTTGTTCTTCAGTCCGAGGCGGTGTTAGCTGTTTATGTTTAAGAACCGGATTTTTTAAAGAGAATGCTTCATCGGTCAGTCGTCCGGATTGATCTGGTGGTGTCGGACTGCCGGGATGTTTTTCCGGAGTGATATCCTGGAAGATAATTTGCCGGGCTGGGCTTTTGATCTGAAAATCAGGAGAGAAAATAAGCCATGCTCCTGCCAGAGCAGCAAGCAGGATCGCGCAGATGGCTGCGCTCAGTAGGAAGGACGGTTTTTTTTCTGAAGCCGGAGGAGCCGGTTTGTGATCATTGGGGTTAATGTCCATTTTGATCAAAAAAATCTGGCCTGCATAATTGCTGGTAATGCCGTGAGTAAGCTGTTGTCCTTAATGTAGCAGATTGGAGCGGGAATGAGAAAAGAAAAAGGGAACGCATATTTTGCAGGATCAGGCCTTTTGATATGTTGCAGCAGTATTACTGTTTCTGATAGTGTAACAGAATTTGTAACCATTCAGGTGGGTGCAGAAAACTAGTAAAACCAGCGCCCTGTACGTATTAAGGAGTGATTTGGATTCGTTCATTTTAGACGGTGAAACGTACTCGTGCCACTCGAGCAGGCTTAAATGGACGAAGATGAGGTGCTCCCGAATAGTTACCAGAATTCTAAGCTTTTTTCTCCTTGACGCACCCAGCTTAAAGCGCTAAGATTTTCGTTATTTTGTACTGTCTCGGAGAGCGTACTGTATTGCCGGGAAGACAGACGGTGCATTTGATAACAAAAGGTTTGTTTTTTATATTGTTAACCCTTTAAGGAGGTAAGAAGTATGGCTATTTATGTTACAGGTCACAAAAATCCTGATACCGATTCCGTTACTGCGGCAATCGCTTATGCAGAATTACTGAAGGCCGGTGGAGAAGATGCACTCCCCAGCATGCAGGGCAAGATGAATCCTGAGACCATCACCGTTCTGGAGCGCTTTGGTGTTGCCGCACCCGAGATAATGACCGATGCCGGTGATAAGACCATTGCTCTGGTTGACCACAGTGACCTGAACCAGGCTCCCGACAATCTGGATGCCAACAATGTTGTAGCTATAGTTGATCATCATAAAATTGGTGACGTTACCACCAATAACCCGATTTTCTGCTGTGTTAAGCCTGTCGGCTGTACCGGAACCGTGCTCAAACAGCTTTATGATATTCAGGGTGCAACCCTTGACGCCAAGGTCGCCGGCCTGATGCTTGCTGCAATCCTCAGTGATACCGTAAACTTCAAGTCCCCCACCTGTACTGATGAGGACAAGAAGGCTGTTGCCGAGCTGAAAGAGATTTCCGGAGTGACTGATACTGATGAGCTGTTCATGGCCATGCTGAAGGCCAAGAGTGCCGTAGACGGTGTTCCTGCCCGAGATCTGCTGAATCGTGACTACAAAGATTTTGATATGAACGGTAATAAGATCGGTTGCGGTCAGCTTGAGCTTGCCACTCTGGAGCAGGTTGCGAGTATCCGTGATGACCTGTACAACGCGATGAAAGAGCAGAAGGCAGAGGGTGGACACCACACCATTTTGCTGATGCTTACCGATGTTGTGAAAGAAGGCACCGAGCTGGTCGTTCTCTCTGATGATCCTTCCATCGTTGAAGGTGCATTTGACAGCAAACTCGATGGTAACTCCATGTGGATTCCGGGCATGATGAGCCGTAAAAAACAGACTGTACCCAACATGCAGAAGGCTTTTGGCTGCTGATATCAGCTGCCCCAGTTTTCATGTAAAAAAGGATCGGCTTTTGCCGGTCCTTTTTTGGTTTCAGGGTAACTACGCACAGGGCAGCGAATCTTTTCGTAATCAGCCCGGCTTACGTATGACTGATACGCCCCACCGGGCTGATCACAAAAATCTCCGGCACCCTGCGATAAGCGTAGACTTCGAGTACTTACAATTATGATGGTTTGCGGACTCATCACGTACCCCGTTGCAGTGCCCTTAGGGTGCGCTGTGCGTACCATCAATAAGACGGTATTAACTCATTTGCGTCGAACTATAGCTGGTTCAATCTTGTAGATTGAACGTAAGTGCTTCATTAACCACACTCTTGACATGATAACACCTCGGAATGTAAGCGTTTCAGGAACCCCCTGCTGTGCGTGATCAAGGCTCCCGATAATACCCCTGTATATCTGGGGACTTGAGCGCGTGCAGCAGGGTGTTCCTGGAGCGCTTACGATTGAACCATGGGTTTATAACAGGGCAATTGGAACCGCTGAACTGCTGGGTAAACGACATCTTTGTGATAAACAAGAGGACCAGGCCGCAAGCCTGCTCCAGCAAAACTATGGCAGACAATTTGCCGGGAAATTTTGTTCAGTCAGTTTTGATCGTCATCCCCGAATGCTGTTATCGGGGATCCACTGGGGCTTACACCCGTTTTGCGTAAGCAGCTTCAGGGCTTGAACATAATAACAATGAATACATTTTCGTTGACCAACAAATCGTGACCACAAGAGAAAATACAACTATGGCTGCAACGCTCGTAAACGTAGGCCTGGATGAACGTAGTTATCCCATTCACATTCAATCGGGTCTGTTGACGGAAATTTGTCCGGATCTGCAGGCAAGAAAAATAGCCACCCGCTATGGGGTGATCAGTGATGATCATGTAGCCGGTCTGTATGGTGAAAAGTTGATGAGATCGCTTGCATCTGCCGGAATTGAGGCAGAGTTGATTACTTTTCCCCAGGGTGAGGCTAACAAGAATCTGCAGACCATGGCCGTTCTTGCCAGTGAACTTGCCGGGCGCGGCTTTGACCGTGCTGACGGTCTCATCGCCCTGGGTGGTGGTGTAACCGGAGATATTACCGGATTCCTGGCCTCTATTTACATGCGCGGTATCCCCTTTGTCCAGATTCCGACCTCTCTGCTTGCCCAGGTAGACAGTTCCGTGGGCGGGAAGACCGGGGTCGATATTCCTGAAGGCAAAAATCTGGTCGGCACCTTTTATCAGCCCGGGGCCGTGTATATTGATATCGATGTGCTGCAGACATTACCTGCTGAAGAGCTGCGGGGCGGGCTGGCGGAAGTTATCAAATACGGTATTATTTACGATGCTGATTTTTTTGATTTCCTCAACATCAACCATGCCGCTGTGTTGGCACTGGACAATGATATTATTACCCGTCTAATCAGCCGTTGCTGTGAGATCAAGGCTCGGGTGGTGGAAGAGGATGAGCGGGAAGGCGGGTTGCGGAGAATCCTGAACTTCGGTCATACTATCGGTCACGCCGTGGAAGCTGCTTCGGATTTTCAGATTATTCATGGCCTGGCCGTTGGTATCGGTATGTGTGCTGCTGCTGAACTTGCCGTGAAAACAGGTTGCCTGTCGCAGGAAAAAGCACTTGAAATTCGCAGGTTGATAAAAAAATATGGTCTACCCGTATCTATTCCACCAGAGCTTGACCGTACTGCGATTAAAAAATTTCTGCTCTCAGATAAAAAAACAATCGGCGGCCGGGTATTTTATGTCCTGCCTGAGACCATAGGTAAAGTCATGATTACCGACCAGGTACGGGAAGAGGACGTTGACGCTGTGCTCATGAATGTTTAAAATATCGATCAAGATTGTGGTAACTGCTGAATGTAAGCAGGCAAGTATAATAATTATTTATATTGAATAGATATTTCCTATGCCTATCTACGAATTTTTCTGTCCGGACTGTAATACGATTTTCAACTTTTTTTCCAGTCGGATTAACACCGACAAACGACCGGACTGTCCCGGGTGTGGTAGAAAAGAGTTGCATAAACAGATGTCTGCTTTTGCCACCATCGGCAGGGCAAAGG
>WFRY01000323.1 GCA_015486315.1 Desulfobulbaceae bacterium | reverse complement strand
TCAATATTCAACTGCTGTAACTTGGCAGCCTCAATATCTGATTCGCGCTCAAGGGCCTCTTTCATGGGCAAAAGCAACTCCGTATAACTCGTATTCTCTGAAATTTCTCCGTTCTTGAATGTAAGCCGGACGAGGACTTCTCTTTTTTTCTTCCTCTTTCCTTTTTTACTTAATGAATGGGAAGTGATCAGATAAACTTCACCATTTTTGCCCAGGGCACTGCCCTCAAGGTCATCAAGTGCAATATCTATTTCTTGCAACCGAACTGGTTCTAATTTAAAATTACTGTCCTGATTAACTACTTGAGAGAGAAAAAGAGGCTGGTCTCCTTCATCTTCTGCAATGAGAACCAGCCCATCAGCCAGTTGAATAATTGTAGATGGTTCATATATTTCTGTAAAAGTGGACACCTGCTGCTTTTTCCCAGCCGCGTCACAGAGCTGGACATTCATAAAATTCAAACCCAGAAATGCAACCATCCCTATAAGAGGAACAAAGTATCCGAGTTGTCTTCTCATCTCATGTCTCCAAAATATACATTGATAAAGCTCTTGCAGTCTCGAGTTTTGTTGGCATTTGCAAGAGTGTTGCGGGCTATTCCCCCTCGGATGCCCATGTGGTACGATTTCTTGTGTTAGGCTCAGCAAGCTTAGGGTGCGATCAGCTCTACCCTGCTGCTGTGCCTAATGGGCAGCAGCTCCTGCCTGTGCAACCTTTGTTTTCATCGCATCATCAAGGGGGAGTGCCTCCTGCTCCGGGACAGCAGAGGGGTTCGTTGTCCGCTCCAGCCTGGAATCCTTCTTGTTCACAACCTGACTGTCGGCGGCTGTTTCCCCGTCTACAGCCTCCTGAGTAGAGGCCGTGCTAAGTGCAGACAACGGAGAGGCCTCAACCTCAAGAGTACCAACAGCTGTCCATCCGCAGCAATACAATATCATGCACAGAAGTATGATAATCCTGCGTCTAGGAATCATGCCGTCTCTTTCATTAGAGTATCCTGAGTTTCGCCCGGTATTACAGTATCCCTGAGAGTATCTGCGACCTTTTGGTCAACCGAACGTAGATGCAGATCGCTTTGAGGAAAGGGGATAGTGATTCCTGCCAGATTAAATTCATTTTCAATATCTTGATTTAATTCACTGCGCACGGCGAGCCTTTCCAAAACATCAGGAATCCAGACTCGAAGCTCAAAGTCAAGTGAACTTGCCCCAAAATCGAGAAACAGTGCTGTAGGATGTGGCTGGGTCAACACCAGGGGATTGGCTTCGGCACAGGAAAGAAGTATCTTTAAAACCGATGTGATATCAGAGCCATAAGCGACTCCAACCGGCACCTTTACCCGTGCTTTTTTTTCAGCTAAAGTCCAGTTGGTTACATTACCGGTAATCAGGGCTGAATTGGGGATGACGATTTCAGCATTATCAAACGTCTGCACAGTAGTCGCCCGCAAACCAAGTTCTCTGACTTCACCGACATCTTGATCCACTTCAATTATGTCACCAACCTTGATTGGCCGTTCAAACAGCAAAATCAACCCGCTGACAAAATTATTGACAATCGCCTGCAAGCCAAATCCTATACCAACACCTAACGCTCCACTAAGGATAGCTATATGACCGAGGCCGACACCGAGCAGCTTGAGAAGAATAAAAAAACCTACTGTGAGGATGGCGTAATGGACAAGCCTGGTGATTGAGACCTGGGCACCTTTTTTAATTCCAAAACGGGGGAGGAGTTCCTGGTGCAGAAATGCCCTGAAACCCCGTGAGCAGAGTACTGTGGCATACACGACGAACACCACTATCAGTATCGAAGCAGGGGTAATGGTCAGCGAATATAAAGTAAGTTTTGCCGATGTAATAGCCAGTAAAGCGGTATCCACAGTTGCAAATAGATGCATGCTCATCAACATAATTGCCAGCCACAACAGCCCATGGAACAGGGCCAGAAATGGTGTAAGCAACCTGGTAATGACTGATGCATTCTGTCGAACAATGGTTAATGGAAAATGAAGGAGCAACATCTCCACTAAACCTGTAAATAATAGTAACAGCAACCAGATCGTCAGAGTTACCACCATGGTGGACAATATAAATTCGAAAAAGAATACAGCAAACTGAGCATAGCCTGATATTGCGGAAACGATGATAACCAGTGGAAATACACTCCATAACCAGATGAGCCAGGTGACTTTATACGTCGAGCGTTGCCGCCATTGGTGAACGAACGAGTACAGGTAAAAACAAAAACCAAAGAATGCTATAGAGTAGACGACAGCATCAATAAATGGCTGGGGAAGCCCTATAATGGTTACCAGTTGGTTAACCAGCAGGAAGAGTGTGAAGCGAGTGAGGATTTTACTCTGCCGGGGAGTAGTGCAAACGTTATCCGTCAACATGGCAACAGCAAAGATCATGGGAAGCAGCAACAGAGAATCCCATCCTGGAGGCAGGTTAATGGTAACAGGTAAGGAATTTATGATGGCAAAGGAGGAGCTGGCTATAAACAAAGCAGTGAAAACTGGTTTGCAGGCAAATGGATACCACCTGGATGAAGGTTTGACTAGAATCTTGCTCAAGTGGACAACGAAGGCAAGAAATATAACAAAGGCAACGCACAAAACAATGCCTGGTACATTTTGTCGAAGATACCTGATCTGGTAGTTCGTAAATGTTTGTAATGCCTCTATAACATGCGTCCGTAGCTGGCTGTCAAACTGCTGGAAAAATTCTGTAGAAAGAACAGAGGGAGAGGTTTGTTGCAAAGCGAATTCGTTCATTTCGTTTAACAACTCGGCAACCGTAGCATTCAGTACGTATACCTTTGTCTGAATCTCAGCAGTGGCTTTTCCGGCCATGAGGGCAGGCTTTATTTTTGAAATTATCAGCCTTTTACCTGCATCTATGATCTTTGCCCGCGACTCAATAGTCGACAGCGACCTGTTAAGGTCCGGCTGTTCTTGGGCTAACATACGATACCGGTGCAGGAGTTCCTGCTTTTCAAGCCATTGCCGATACCAGGTCTCCAGACTTAACACAGTGGAATTCAAAGGTGTATCAATTCGCTTAAGCCGCTTTTTGACTTTGTTCAGTCTTGAGTCTATCGAGGCAAGCTTATAATAACTGAGATTTGGATCGGATTGGGCCAGGCTTGCCTCCCATTCCAATTTTTCGACCTCTTTATCCAGTGTTGCCAGATTTTTTTGGAGACCGGATATCTTGATGGTGCCGTCAACGTTGTTCTGCAGGTCAATTAATTCTTTAGGGAGAGTGTTACTCCAAACATAAATTTCAATTAATGAAAGTTCTTCCCGGGGAACCTCATCTTCCGCCCCCGCTTCCGATTGAAATTCAATGTCATTAGCTTGACAGGGGTATGCAACGAACAAAAATGAGCAGAGGAGGACATGGAAAAAACATTTATGGAGAACCTTAAATATAAACAAAACATCAGGTCCTTTAGAAAAGAAAATCATATTATGATCTACCATAACCTAGGATCTCGCCCTTTGATCTTCCGGCTACAAAGCCAGCAGGTTTTTGCGTATTGATGAAGGTATTTTTCTTTTTCGTTCTCTCAATCAAAGAGTATGCTGCGAACAGCAACTACATGCACTGGAAGATCAAAATCATTCATTTCCTGACGGACAATCTGTTTTAATTCTATAGCGTAAGATTCCGGCAGGTCCTGTTTCGAAGCTAAATGGATAATGACTCCCGATTCAATACGTCCTCGTGCCATCAACATAACTTCGACGCCTTCATCCCGATGTACACGTTCATTGACGGCTCTGTAAACTGCCCTTGTTACAGGGTATGCAAGAGTCACATTTTTTCCCTGTTGTATATTTTCCAATAAGCTTTTGGACATAGGGGCAAAAAGAATCAACAGGAAGACAACCAACGTTATTTGTCCAATGCGTGCCACTCGACGATAGCGTTTAAGTGATCGAATTGGGGTGATGCCTAAAAATGTGAAAGTGAAACTTGAAGCTGCAATTATGGCTACGAGGTTGGCAAAAAAGAGCAATGCAGCACCAAGAGCATTGAGATGTGCGCCCTGGGCAAGAGAGATGCCTATTGAACACGCCGGAGGCACCAGGGCCGTAGCAATCGCCACACCTGCAATGGCTCCAACAATGTTTGGTCGTGCCATGGCATACGCTGCAGCACATGCTGCAAAGAGAGCAATCAGTAGATCAAGAATATTTGGCGCTCCGCGGGAAAGGACTTCCTGGGTAAGTGTTTCACCAGATGGTGTAATAAGTCCCAGAGTAAAGCTTATTCCTACAGTAAGCAGTATCCCAAGTAATATAGATTTTATACTCAGACGCATCAGCTTAGTATTTGCCTGTGCCAAAGCCAGTCCCAGGCCCATCATTGGCGTCATCAAAGGCGCAAGTAGCATGGAGCCAATGACAACAGCCGGAGAATCTTGCAGCAGTCCTAGAGAAGAAACCCCGGCAGCCAGTCCCAGCATGAGTACAAAATCTGGTCCCCATTTGGATCCCTGTCGCAACTCATGCATTAATTCGGCATGGTCAATCGGATTGATACGCGGTAACCATTCAATTAAAGATCGTAACCGCAAAGGAGGAGTACGTTTTACGATAGCTACAGTTGCACCATCTATGAATTTTTCCAATGGGTGCAGATAACTTTCAGCATCCATACCGGCTACGATCAGGTCGTGACCATCATAACATTGCCTGATACCTCTATGTTTCAAACGGTCAACTACTGCAGTAATTTCAAATGATTCTTCATCAACCCCGGCATCGTGCAATAATGATTTTATTGTGCGTTCACCGGCATATTCTGCCTTATCCCCTGTATTTTCCTCAACAGAGGCAACGGTTATCTTTGCAGCATGTTTTTCACGAAAATTGCTCAAGAGATTTAAAGCCGCTCGATCATGAACTTCTCCTGTCATGATATAGAGAACTTTTTTAATCTCACCTGGAGGTTTTTGACCGAACAGCGTAACAAAACTCCGGCAGGGAGATGAACGGATAAGTCTATCAGAATTTTGTTCAATTCCACCGGTTTCATGCAATGTAAATTGACAGGTCACCAGAAGTTCACTCTTCGTTTTTCGTAACTTCTCCACAACGGCCTTGACAAAAGCTTGATCATTGACAGCTTTCACGGAAGATTGTGTATCCGTTTCGCTTAGTGCCATTTTAGCTGCACGTTGTGTTTGATCGCTGAACCCGGTTTCATAGCATAAAAAAATCAGCTCATCATCAGGTCGTGCAAGTGCGATGGTCCACGAGACAACCGTGGCAGCCGCATCTGGATCAGGGATAAATCCGGTGATTACCATAGAGTTTTTCCTTTCAAACTTGATAGAAGGGGCAGGTCGACAGTTTTTTTAGTACAATTCCGGGACGGTATGTTTGAACGAAATCTCTTTGGCCATACCTTTTTTTCTCTTGTGCCGTTTTCCAAGATCTGGTGCTGCAAAGGAAACTTTCTTGTAATCAATTCTACTGAGCAGGTGGGAGATACAGTTGAGACGCGCTTTTTTCTTATTGTCTGCATTAACCCGAAACCAGGGTGCATGTTTACTGTCGGTTTCCCTGATCATTCGTTCATAGGCGTTGGTATATTCATGCCAACGCTGATATGATTCAACATCCATTGGACTTAATTTCCATTGACGCAACGGATCGGTTAGACGCTTGTCAAAGCGCTTATCCTGCTCCTTCATCGAAACATCGAAGAAGTATTTAATCAGGATAATACCGGAATCTATTATGTATTTTTCAAAGGCAGGGGTCTTAGTTATGAACTTTTCATATTCTTCATCTGTACAAAAGTTCATCACTCGTTCAACCCCGGCCCGGTTGTACCAGGAGCGATCAAAGAGGACAACTTCACCCGATGCCGGTAATTCAGCTATATAACGTTGCATATACATCTGCGTTTTTTCACGATCATTTCGGGTTGGTAACGCCACAACACGAAATACTCGAGGACTCACCCTCTCAACTATCCGTTTGAGAACACCACCTTTACCGGCAGCATCTCTCCCTTCGAAAATAACGACGACCTTTAACCCTGCTTCTTTTACATACCTCTGAAGCTGGCAAAGCTCCGTCTGCAAAAGCTGTAGTTTTTTCTCGTACTTTTTCTCACTGATTTTAGTACCGGCCATAATAATACTCCTTTAACTGATGAATAATAATTAGTTTCCTCGTTCGACATAGAAGTCAGGCAGAAATTTATGCCATGAATATGTTTTATCCAGACGTATTTTCAGTCCTCTTCTCCGGCTTTCTCAGGACAGTTAAATTTCTTAATGCATTCAATGCACTCCACTGAAAGCAATGGAAGCTGCAGGTCATATAAGGTTGTTAAAATTCCTGTTAAGGCAGCCTGGTCCTGCAGCCGCCCTTCGAGCATTGTTGTGGCAAGGATATCCTTGCCTCCTGTTGTGGTGACACTCATACCCGCCAGACGTTCCGACCAGATTTGATCCAAACGGCCCTGAACGCGAATCTGATAGAAGGCGGGATGATCCATGGAAAGCATCGAAGGCAGATTGTCTTTAGAGGGTATCTTCTTTTTCATATGTTAAGTATATGACTCCACCCCCTTTTATGAAATGTCTCGAAAAGATGTATATAAGATGTAGGTGAGGTAGTTTGGTTGAAACCTCAAGGTGGTAGGAAAATACAGAATAACCGTTAATTATGGTAGAGTTAGTTCCGTGCAACGATATCCGTATTTATAACGGGAGTGAATTGTAGTCAGCAATGTCCATTAATGTTTGACCACTCCAAACCACTCAAACAGCCATGCAGATCAGAGAATCTGCATGGCTGAGAAATGAACTATTTTTCTGCTGGAGCAGGCTTGTAGCCTGGTCCTCATGTTTATCACAACGATGTAGTATACACAGC
>WFRY01000322.1 GCA_015486315.1 Desulfobulbaceae bacterium | reverse complement strand
TAATTTCAGCTAGTTAGACAAGGCGAAAATTCAAGCCTAACTTATTGATATTATTTGTTTTTTTGTGTAAAACAACGGCTCGCAGTCAATCCTCTATCAAGCCTAAAAAACGGGAAACTTCAGTTATCAGGTATTCCACTCAGAAAATCCAGGCAATCTCCATGGTAGACAACGACTTGTTCGTTACAATTAAATTTCTTTGCTATTTTCATGTTTATCAATTAAGAGATTACTTATTTAGGAATTATCTTTTAAAGACCCAAAAGTTTCGAGATGCTAAAAATGTTTATCTATTGTAGCAACGTTTAATTAAAAAACAAACACCAAGAGGATTACACAAAAAATCTAAATCCAAAATCGCGGCATCTCAATAAGATAGTTTTTTACCTAGATCCTGCAATTAATATTTTAGGCACTGGATCGCGTCTGTTTGGTGATCATCGAGGTACCGATTATACAAGAATAATTATCGCTACCTCAAGCTGGCCTTTCAGCAAGCCACTGCAGCCCCGTGCCGACAGGCATTTCTGGCCAAAATTGCCTCTTCACCAGGGATCAGGACGAACTCCTCCTGTAGAGAGCCAAAAAACATACTGTCGAGAGGTCGGCTCAGTCCGTTCCCAAGGCGACCCATGCGTCCCATTGGGTCGAATACAAGGTTCGTTCGGGAACCGATAGTTTCTGCTGCCTGCCACCCGTCGTGAATTTGGCCGCCATCCGGATGAGAAATGTCCGGACAGTTGCCGGCTCCCATCGACGTAGGATGGTATCACCACTCAAAAGCGCCATGTACCGTACCGTGTTATAGGCCAGGATCGCACTCTGGAACAACACGCTGTTCGCCCAGAAGTCGTTTGTCTTGATATGGGCAAGCGCCATCTGGTTCTTGGCTTCTTCGATCCAGGTCTCGCAAGTGGCACGCTGTCCATACTGCTTGTGGACCTGCCACGGGTTGTCGTTTTCACTCGTCACATAGCAAAAGTAATCGTACTCCTTGATGTTGAACAACATGGGCGGCCTGTCGGGATCAGGATCCTTCTCCCGCCGCACAGCCACGAACAGGCGGGAACGGGACCAGGATGCACACTGGTGGAAGAACCGGCACTGCTCCCAGCCGCAATGGCCGGGAATGGGCTCCCATTGCTGGCCGGCCAACAGTTTTTTTAATCCCTTGAGTTTCACCTTGATCAGATACCCATGTCCTCCCTCTTCCAGGAGATCAAGCAGAGCTCCGACAAAAAAACCGCTATCACCGCGAAACAGAATGCGGGTCCGGTTGGGAAGATGCGCCAGGAGCTGTTTTGTAAACTCGACTATCCCGTTACTGGTATAGGCATTGCCGCATCGCAGCCACCCCTGCAAGATCTCCTTGGTAGCCGCGCAGAAGGCGAGCAAGGGGTGATAGGATACCGCTCCCCGTTTGTGGGGATTGTAGCCCTTGGCCGCTCCATGCTCCGAGCCGTATACTGTTTTTTCGGTGGAGTCCACATCGATGACTATGCAGGGAGCAACCGCGATTTTGCTCTTGCCTGCCCGAAGCGCTAGCCGCCAGATCTTCCCTCGATATCGGTGCACCAATGTTTCCAACTCATTGATGTGTCGCTGGCTGAATGTCTTGAACAGACGTCCGAAAGTGGTTTCATCAGGGATGTGCAACCATCCGGCTACCCGAGTAAGGATGGTATCAGACCATACGGTGACAATGCTACGAATCGAACGTGCCCCGCCTATGATCGCAACCAGGGGCAGAAAGATGGCATCCACGGCATCATAGCGAGCATTTGCTCCACGCTAGTGATTGACGGTTCCTGCTATAAGGCCCATAATGCCATGTTTTTGAAGGAATTTAACAACAGGAATGAGCCCAGCCTGAGTGGTCAGGCCTTTTGCTCCCTTGGTGATTTTAATTTTCCTTGGCGCAACCCGGGCTGATTGTTTATTCTGTTTCTTGTTCATGGAAATGGTGAGTTGTTGCGGTTGAATGGTTACGGGTTAATACTGTGATAATACTGCCATTTCCATGAACTTTTTTCAACTAATTGCAGGATTTAGGTTTTATTATTTCGTTTAATTTAAAAGGAAAAATTTTTCCATTTATGCCCCCTGCGTTAAAAGATTGTGGAAAAAGTTTTCCACCTCAATGGAAAATTTATTCACCTAACAGAAAAAATTTTCCATTCCTGATTCTTTATCTTGAAAAATCCCCTTAAAAGCAGGGCAATAGAGCGGCAAATAAAAGAAAAGTCATGGCATGAAATAAGCAATTTAAAAGATCAACAGGAGGTTGCCATGACTGATCTTAAAATTTATTTACTGAAGTTTCCCGTTTTTTAGGCTTGATAGAGGATTGACTGCGAGCCGTTGTTTTACACAAAAAACAAATAATATCAATAAGTTAGGCTTGAATTTTCGCCTTGTCTAACTAGCTGAAATTACAGGTCTTTTCTGTGATGTATCGGCAACTTTTTTAATAAAAACAGCAAGTTAAACAGTGAAAGCGAGGCTCCGTTATGGTATATTGTAGTCGCAAAAACCAAATCATAACAGGAACCTCGCATGCATATACTACATTCATTACTCACAGAACTCAAAGAGGAATTCGCATGGTCCCAAAAAGGCCAAGAACGCGGTTCATGGTTCATCTATACCCTGCTGGCAATTATACTGCCTTTTACCTCATCCAGAACTTCAAACCTCCTGCGGACATTGATAACTCTCTTTGGTTTTTCTTATGTCAAGAAAAAACGATATTACACCTTCATGGCCTCAACAAAAATTCCCTGGAAAGCTCTATGGTCAAAGGTGTGGCATATGATTCCTGAACCCAAAACCAGGGGCAAACTGCTTATTGCTCTGGATGACTTCATCAATCCCAAGACAGGCAAAAAGATATTTGCCTGCTCCAGGATATTTGATCATGCTGCCAAGGAGAACCAGTCCAAATATCCCTGGGCGCAAAATGTTGTTTCCATAGGGTTGCTCAAAATGATTAAGGGCAGATGGGCTTGTCTGCCATTATGCCACCGTTTTTATCATCAGCGCAAAGAGATTGAGCAAAAACAGATGAAATATTGTGGCAAGCCTATAGAATTTCTGAACAAGCACCAGCAAGCCGTATCCATGATTAGTGAAGTTGCCTCTGGTTTTATGAATGCCGATATCGTGGTAGTTGCTGACTCCTGGTTCGGGAACAATGGTATGTGGAAGCCACTTCGGCAGGAGTTGGGGCAAAGAGTAAATATGATTTCCAGACTTCGCTCCAACAACAACCTGTTTGATTTACCAGAAGAAAGCCGTGGCCCTGGTAGACCGCGGAAGTATGGTGATAAGCTAGGTACCACATCATCTCTTGCCGTCCAGTGTCAGGAGTTGGCCAGTGAATATAGGGTCAATCTCTATGGGAGAAAGCGGCCAGTTCTTGCATATTACCGGGTGGTTATGCTCAAGACGCTGAAATGTGCAGTCCGTGTGGTATGGATTTACCGTAGGACCCAATGGGTGGCGCTGTTTTCCACTGATCTGACTTTGTCGGTCAAAGAGATTATAGAATATTACGGAGCCCGCTGGAAGATAGAAGCGTGTTTCAAAGAACTAAAGCGGGACATTGGTAGTGCCGATACCCAGGCTAGGCATCCGGTGGCGGTAACCAACCATTTGAATTTTTGCATGATGGCTACTGCTATCACCTGGATCTATGCAAGCAGGTTACAGAAAACTCCAAGCAGAAGACATGCGGTACATGGCCGGAACCATTTCGCCTTTTCTGATGTCAGGAGAAGCATAGCTAAAGCTGCATTGGCAGATGATTTTGTAATACTTTGCCCTCCGCCGGGCAAACCAGCAGATAATTCCGTCGGTGCTGCCTTGTTACGGCTGGTGGCATGACACTTTTTAGGAAACTTCAGTTAACATTTTTTGTCACCATATTGATGCTGTCTTCCACCATCAGCCTGGTCCTGGCTGCAGGAACCGCTACCGTAAGCTGGGACAAGAGTCAGGAGCCCGATATAAAGGGGTATAAAATCTTTTACGGCACAGAAAGCGGGAATCTTACCAATTACGTGGAGGTGGATTCCCCTGATAAGACCTCTTACACATTTAATGACCTTCAGGAGGGGAAAACATACTATTTTTACGTTGTTGCAGTGGACCTTGCCGGGCAGGAATCAGAACCTTCCGACGAAGTAAGTAAAAGCATACCCGTTAGCAACCTACCTCCAAATGCCGTAATAAGCGTAAGTGAAACAAGCGGTTCGGCGCCTTTTAAGGTGGCATTTGATGCTTCGAAATCTAGCGACCCAAACCAGGGTGATACCCTGACTTATAGTTGGAACTTTGGAGACGGTGCGACGGGAAAGGGTGTAAGCCTTGAACATACCTATCAAAAGGCGGGATCTTACACGGTGCATCTGACAGTGACAGACAGCGCCGGTGCAACAGGACAGGCGCAAGTTACCATTACCGTAAGCTCCAACAAGCCCCCTGTTGCAAGGTTCAAGGCATCGAAAACCAGTGGTTTCATGCCCCTTGAGATAGTCTTCGATGCCACGGATTCAAGTGACCCAGATGGCACCATCACAAGGTATGCATGGGACTTTGGCGACGGAGCCACCAAAGAGGGAGAAAAGGTCACCCATACCTTCACAGGCGATGGTGTCTATACCGTGACCCTCACGGTTTACGATGATAAGGAGGGACAAAACAGCACCTCTTTGGATATCCACGTCAAAAAGGGATATACCTATACATGGACAGTGGGAAGAAGAGGTGATGCCCAGTTACACGCCATTTCAGATACCTATATCAATGCAAACTCTGTAAATTACAGTTCTGAAAAGCTTCTTCGTACCTACGTATGGCCTGCCAATGAACCGGCCAACTCGGCACTAATAAAGGCGGATCTAAGCTCCATTCCAAAGGATAGCGAGATTAAGTCCGCCACTTTACAGTTGTATATGGCAGAAGTTGAGGGAGATGGCGGAGACCAGAGCCTTCGGATATCTGTAAACAAGATCGTAAACGTAAACCCCGTTATAGATGCCTGCACTGGTATGACCTATGATGGGAAAAATCCGTGGTCTCAGAACGGCGTAAGAAACGATGGGGTGCCCCTAGTCCAGGG
>WFRY01000321.1 GCA_015486315.1 Desulfobulbaceae bacterium | reverse complement strand
GTTGTTAGCCGGAGATAGCGTAGACTTCGATCCATAAAGTAAGACACCGCACTTGTCACCACTTATTGAGAAGTTACATTAAGAGTG
This sequence comes from Desulfobulbaceae bacterium, assembly GCA_015486315.1. GTDB lineage: Bacteria > Desulfobacterota > Desulfobulbia > Desulfobulbales > Desulfobulbaceae > Desulfobulbus_C. The sequence goes on along the minus strand of WFRY01000321.1, from coordinate 6,466 downwards.
TCGTTAATGAAGCGCTTACTACGATATGTATCCGGTTACGTGCCATTGAGTTTTGGCCTGTATTCATTTAAATAAATTTCCGACAGGGTGAGAAAGGCGGTAACAATCAAGGGGCCGTAAATAATCCCCAGAACACCGAACATTGCCATACCTCCGATGATGGCCAGGAAGACAAGCAGGGTGTGCATCTTGACGTGGCTGCCTACGAATTTTGGTTTAAGCAGATATTCCACGGTAAAGGATAGAATCACATAAAAGAAAAAGGTTAAAATCGCCTGGACCATGGATCCGTTGATGAGCAGGATAGCTGAGGTCGGCAACAGAATCAGGCCGATACCAAAAATGGGGAGAAAGGCAAGCACTGCCATTATCGCACCCCAGAGGACCGGTGAGTTGATGCCTAACAGGGCAAAAAGAATTCCGGCAGCTACTCCCTGAAACAGGCCGCTGATGCCGTTTCCGACCAGGATCACGCCGGATATCTCCAGAAATTTTTTCAGCAGAAGATCATCCTGATCATCGGGCAGAGGGGAGAGGCGGGTGATAAAGCGAATCAGTTTTTCAATCTCAATGAGCAGGAAAAAAATTACCAGGATCAGAAAGCAGAACTGCAGCACAAAACTCATGATATTTGCAGCCCAGGCAGAAGCCTTGTCGTAAATAAACAGGCCGGCTATCTTGGTCAGGTCGGAGAACAGTCCTGTAATTTCCGATGGTTGAAAATTTATGCCAAACCCGGCCAGTACCTCTTGTGCCTGCCCCACCAATGTATTATTCTGAATAAATTGTTGAAATTTCAAGATCAGGTTGCTGTCTTTGCCCAGGTGATACAAGTTGAGGGCTTCAGACGATAATGCGCCGAAGCAGAAGGTCAACGGCACAAACACGATAAGCACAATAAGCCCGCAGGTAAGGATGGAAGCCAGCCAGGGCGTCATCCAGTTGCCCAGCCAGTTATAGATGGGCCGAAAAATACCTGCCAGCAGGAAAGCGAGGATCAGTAGCTGCCAGAACGGCGACAGTACCCAGCCAAGCAGCAGGATGGATATCAGGAACACAACGGAAAAATATCGGGCCTGGACCGGATTGTTGATATGGCTATCCTTTTGCCCCCGGGCGGACTGATTGGTTGTATCTGTATGTTGGGTAATCTTGGATTGTGACATGGTCGTGGTTGGTTGACTCTCAAAAATAAGTAGCCGCATTGTAACCGTTCTTGCAAAAAAATTAAATTGGTTTACCGGATAGGAAGAAAAAGATGCTGAAAAATGAATTAGACGTAAGCCTGTCCAAGGCGGAAACGTTAAAAGAAAAACCCGACCAGGACAACCTTGGCTTTGGCCAGTATTTTACCGATCACATGTTTGTCATGAAATGGAGTCGGGAGCAGGGATGGCATGATGCCGAAATCAGGCCTTACGAAGATTTTCATATTGCCCCGGCAGCAATGGTTTTTCATTACGGCCAGGCCATTTTTGAAGGGCTTAAGGCCTACCGGGGGAAGGATGGCGCTATTTTATTGTTCCGGCCGGAGGACAACCTGAAACGGCTCAACAATTCTGCTGTGCGGATGTGCATGCCCCGTATCCCGGTGAGCAAGGTCCTGCAGGCGATGAAGGGGCTGGTTTACCTTGATCGTGACTGGATCCCGGAAGGGGAGGGGGCCGCCCTTTATATTCGGCCGACCATGGTGGCAACCGAGGGAGCTCTGGGGCTCAGGCCATCCAGTGAGTATTTGTTTTTTATCATAAAAAGTCCGGTTGGCGCATATTATGCCGAGGGGTTCAGTCCAACCCGGATTTATGTTGAAGATAAATATGTCCGGGCCGTTCCGGGCGGCGTGGGCGAGGCGAAAACAGCCGGAAATTACGCCGCTTCGGTCAAGGCACTCACCGAGGCACAGCAGAAGGGGTATACCCAGGTGCTGTGGCTGGACGCTCTTGAACATAAGTATGTGGAAGAGGTCGGTACGTCGAACATCTTTTTTGTCATCAATGATGAGTTGATTACACCGCCCCTGGGGGGAACCATTCTTGCCGGAATTACCCGGGATTCGGTATTGCAGCTTGCCCGGGATTGGGGAATTGCCGTGGATGAGCGGCGTATCACTATTGACGAGGTGATTGCAGCGGCAGAGGACGGAACCCTGACCGAGGCATTTGGCGCCGGAACAGCTGCCGTTATTTCGCCGGTGGGCGAATTCGGCTACCAGGGAAAGACCATAATGATCAACAATGGTAAAACCGGTGCGCTCTCTCAGCGTTTATTTGACGGTATCCAGGCCCTGCAGCGTGGTATGATGCAGGATGAGCACAATTGGCTGGTGCGGGTGGCGTAAAAGTTTCTCTCTTTTTTCTTTCCTGATATTTTTCCACCATATTCCAGATAAATGAAGGCGAATTTTTTTTTCGCCTTCATCCCTTGATTTTTCAAAATCCGTCCCTATTGTTTTGCCCAGTCAGATGAAACGAACTATTTTTTGTGCCCGGAGATGTGAGGATTGAGCCGGTACCGGACACTGACTTTTTTGCGGCTCGGTTTATAAACTAAAATTTTTGTAAGAGGAGGAGTATCCATGAAGATTCGTCCATTGAATGACCGCATACTGGTCAAGAGATTGGAGGAAGAGGAAAAAACCGCAGGTGGAATCATCATTCCGGACTCTGCTAAAGAGAAACCGGCCGAGGGCGAGATTGTTGCAGTTGGTCCCGGTAAGATGAATGATGCCGGTGATCGTGCTGCCATGGATGTCAAGGTCGGCGATCGGGTTCTGTTTTCCAAATATGGCGGCACCGACGTAAAGCTTGATGGTGATGATTTCCTCATCATGCGTGAAGACGATATCCTTGGTGTTATTGAAGGCTGATGCCTCGACCGCAATTTCTAAAATAAAAGTAACTCTTCAGAAGTACCTTACGGAGTCTGCGCTTACCTCTTCGCCCATTTAAGCATCTTGAAGCAGCATAAGTACGCTTCACAGTCTTAAATGAACAGGTAAGCGAAGATTCCGAATCCAAGGCGCTCCTGGACAGTTACAGGACGGTGGTTTTGCAAGTTTTCTGCACCCACCTGAATAGTTACATATAATAGGAGATAATGATATGGCTAAAGAATTAAAGTACGGCGGCAAGGCACGCGAGGCCATGCTGACCGGTGTAAATACCCTGGCAAACGCTGTAAAGGTGACCCTCGGTCCCAAGGGCCGCAACGTCCTGATTGAGAAATCTTTCGGCGCACCTGTTATCACCAAAGACGGTGTGACCGTTGCCAAAGAGATTGAAGTAAAAGACAAATTTGAGAACATGGGCGCTCAGATGGTTAAGGAAGTTGCTTCCAAGACCTCTGATGTTGCCGGTGACGGCACCACCACTGCAACCGTTCTGGCCCAGGCCATCTATACAGAAGGTGCCAAGCTGGTTGCCGCCGGGGCAAATCCCATGGAGATCAAGCGCGGAATCAGCGCATCTGTTGAGGCCGTTGTTGCCGAGCTGGCCTCCATTGCCAACCCCACCAAAGAGCAGAAGGAAATCGCTCAGGTTGGAACTATTTCCGCCAACAATGATGCTACCATCGGTAACATTATTGCCGAGGCCATGGATAAGGTCGGCAAAGAGGGTGTTATTACTGTCGAAGAAGCAAAGTCCATGGATACGCATCTCGACGTTGTTGAGGGTATGCAGTTTGACCGCGGTTACCTCTCCCCCTACTTTGTGACTGATCCCGAGCGCATGGAAGTCAACATGGAGGATCCGCTGATCCTGATCAATGAGAAAAAGATCTCCAACATGAAGGACCTGCTGCCCGTACTTGAGGCTGTTGCCAAGATGGGTAAGCCGCTGTTCATCATTGCCGAAGATGTAGACGGTGAAGCACTGGCAACCCTGGTTGTCAACAAGCTGCGCGGCACCCTGAACGTTGCTGCAGTCAAGGCCCCCGGATTCGGCGACCGGCGCAAGGCAATGCTTGAAGATATCGCCATCCTCACCGGTGGTCAGGTTATCACCGAGGATCTCGGCATCAAGCTGGAAAACGTTACCGTCAACGATCTTGGTACTGCCAAGCGCATCGTGGTCGACAAAGACAACACCACCATCATTGATGGTGCCGGAGACAAAGAGCAGCTGGCTGCACGGGTCAAGCAGATCCGCACCCAGGCTGATGACTCCACCTCCGACTATGACCGCGAGAAGCTCCAGGAGCGTCTGGCCAAGCTGATCGGCGGTGTAGCTGTGATCAATGTCGGTGCTGCCACCGAGATTGAGATGAAAGAGAAGAAAGCCCGCGTTGAAGATGCATTAAACGCCACCCGCGCAGCAGTTGAAGAGGGTGTGGTTCCCGGCGGCGGTGTTGCCTACCTGCGCTGCCTCAAGGCTATTGAAGCCCTGAGTCTGGAAGGAGAGCAGGAGTTAGGCAAGCAGATTATTACCCGCGCCTTAGAGGAGCCGGTTCGCCAGATCGCCGCTAATGCCGGTCGTGAAGGTTCTGTAATTGTTGAGCACGTAAAAGATCTTGATGGCCCCAACGGTTTTAACGCCGCCACCGAAGAGTATGGCGACCTGATTGCTGCCGGCGTTATTGATCCTGCCAAGGTAACCCGTACTGCACTGCAGAATGCAGCCTCCGTATCCGGAATGCTGCTGACCACCGAGTGCATGATCGCCGACGAGCCGGAAGATGATGCCGGTGCAGGCGCCATGGGCGGTATGCCTCCTGGCGGTGGCATGGGCGGCATGGGCGGCATGGGTGGAATGGGCGGCATGATGTAAGCCATCTCTACCCCCGCAGTTACGAAGTTACAATCCCTGCCCGGGTCAAACCAGGCAGGGATTTTTTGTGCCCTTTAAAATATATCTGATTACCCACTAAGCTCAGCCACCTTCCGGGCTTATTGACATAATCAGCTGATTAGGATGGAAAAGCTGGATCGGAGTCTCGCAGGCTCGTTTACCTCCCGCTAAAAGAATGCGGGAATGACCGAATGAGCCCTACTGTGTTGTTCACCCCGTCATGCCCGAGTGTTGTTGTCGGGCATCCAGAGATTTTTTTTACCGGTTGAGCTTTGTACGTAATCAGCAAAATAAATGTGCGTCAAGTTGTTTGCCAACGGGTTTTCCTGTTGACAAAACCGGGGAAATTTTGAATAGTGGCACGTTTCAAGGTAACAAGTTGTACCCAATGGCGATGTAGCTCAGCTGGTTAGAGCGCACGGCTCATATCCGTGGTGTCCGGGGTTCAAGTCCCTGCATCGCCACCAATTGCCAACGATTCTATGCATGTAGAGTCGTTTTTATATAGTCCGATCAAAGTGAGATACAAAATCACGACTAACTGTGATACAAATCTCAAATTGATCGGATTTTTTTATGCCTACCGTACCCTCCTATCTCATGTCCAGAAATGGAATTTGGTATTTTAATTACCGGATTCCCTCAGCAGTCAGAAAGCGTCATAATCTTAAAAAAATATTCATCAGACGGTCATTACGCACTACCAATATGCGTGAAGCTGTCCTGTTATCCAGAGATTTCATTAGTATGGTCATGGGGGATGAGCCCTGTTTATTCAATTGAGTTGTTGTATGGCCGGCCCACCTGTCACCTTGCCGATGTATGCAACACAGGGTTGCTGCCCGCCCTGTGTACAGGCATTTACCCATTATTCTTGAGTATTCCTAGGAGTGCTGTTACATATTAACATTATTCAATAATCCAAGGCTACTTTGCAGTATAGCTCGTTATCTTCAGTAAGGTTGATTTTCTATGGCAAAAAAGAAGGCAGTAAAAAAAGAAAAGGGCTTTGCAGAAAGTCTGTGGGATACGGCGAATAAGCTGCGGGGATCCGTTGAGTCCTCGGAGTACAAACATGTGGTGTTGAGCCTCATCTTCCTCAAGTTTGCCAGTGACAAGTTCGAGGAGCGCAGGGCTGAACTGATCGCTGAGGGCAAGGAGAAGTATCTGGACATGGTGGAATTTTACGCCATGAAGAATGTCTTCTATCTGACTGAGGAATCCCGCTGGAGCTATATCAGCAGCAGAGCCAAGCAGGATGATATTGCCATCAAGATTGACTCTGCCCTGCATACTGTTGAAAAAAACAACAAGGCATTGAAGGGGGCGTTGCCGGACAACTACTTCTCCCGTCTGGGTCTTGACGTCAGCAAGCTGGCAGCCCTGATTGATACCATCTCCAACATCGACACGGTGGCGGACAAGAGCGAGGATGTTGTCGGCAGGGTCTATGAGTATTTCCTGGGTAAGTTTGCAGCCTCGGAGGGCAAAGGTGGTGGCGAGTTCTACACGCCTAAGGGTGTGGTTAACCTTATTGCCGAGATGATCGAGCCGTACAAGGGCAAGATCTATGATCCCTGCTGCGGTTCCGGCGGTATGTTTGTCCAGTCCATCAAGTTTGTCGAAAACCATCACGGTAACACAAAGGACATCTCTGTCTACGGTCAGGAGTCCATTGG
>WFRY01000320.1 GCA_015486315.1 Desulfobulbaceae bacterium | reverse complement strand
GATGCGGGCACATTTGAGCACCATGTCCGATGTCAGGCGTCCAGTGGTATAGATTGCTCCGGCAGCGGAGAATTTTCCCAGCAGAATCGCACCAATAACTTTATCCACCGCATTATGCCGCCCCACATCCTCGTAATAGGCCTGCAGCTTTCCTCCGGACCAGAAACCGCAGCCGTGCACACAGTGGGTATCCCGGCCCAGGGGGGAGGCATGAAGAGCCTGACGAATGAACTCCCGGATCTCAGAAAAATCAAACGTATATTCCTGCAACGGATCAAAGGCGCCTTCCAGCATTTCCCGGGATATTTTTCCGGTTCCACCGCAGCCCGAGGTGATAATGACTTCTTTGGGACGCAGATCCTCAGCCACGTCCGCGTGCACGGAAATCCGGCCTTCCGGACAAACCAGTACTTCACGAACCTGACCCGGCTCGGTAATATAGCCCTGACCAAAAAGAAAACCGGCACCAAACTCCTGCAACCCGGTTTCCAGCACCATGGACGCACCGATTTCCTCATCATTGAGTGCAACCTTGTACGGCACCTCAATGGCCAGACATTCTTGACGCTCCGTGGCACCTTCCGGTGTCAGCACCACTGTATCCTGTACCAGGGTTACCTGATTTTCCATATTCGTACCAACTCCCCGGCATGAAATGCTCTTTTATTTATACTCTCAGGCAGCTCTATAACACAATCAGCCGCAGCCATGGCCAACAATCGACTTCTTTTCCGCAACGGCGTAACCAGCAGTTTTGTGCCAACCATTGCCACGGTACCGTACAGTATTTCAGTCCATCCCTTCTGTCCATGGACAGGCATGGTCAACTCTGCCGTGATGCTCCTCTCCATTGCCTGCCTGTGTCCGGCCAGTCGCAGGATGCCGGGCAGGGCCAGCAGCAGAAAGGCCACATGATTAGATGGCGGCCCACCGGGCAGATTAAATATACAGACATTATCACGACGACCGAAACAGATCCCCTTGCCCGGCCCGACCCGGACCCGGCGAAACACCGGCTCCACCCCAAGGAGATCCATGGCCCGCATGGTCAGATCTTTATCTCCGTCCAGCACGCCACCACAGGTCAGCATGACATCATTTTCCGCAAGCAGAGGTTCCATCTGTTGCCTGAGATTGTCCAGGTCATCACGAAGAATAACCGCAGCGGCCTCAAATCCCAGTTCGTGCAGGGCAGCCCGCAGGGTAACAAGATTACTGGCAGCCACCTTACCCGGGCCAATGGGTTCACCAGGGGCAACCAGTTCACTGCCCGTGGCCGCAATAACGATTTTAGGACACCTGACAACGGAAATCCTGTCTACTCCGGCAGCAGCCAGCAGCCCCATGTGGGCAGCCCGCAACCTGGTTCCGGCCCGGATTATCACCTCGTCTTGACGGACATCACTGCCATGCTCTAAAATATTACGGCCCGGATGGGCATCCCGGAAAATTTGTACGAGGTTCCCGTCCCGGTCCATGCGCGCAAACTCGGAACTTAACACGGCATCAGCACCTTGGGGAATCCGGGCTCCGGTCATAATACGAATGGTACTGCCGGGTTCAACATATTGAGCAGCAGGGTCCTGCCCTGCCGTCAACACTCCCGTCACCTGCAGGGTCACGGGATGCTCCCGGGAAGCCCCGGCAATATCAGCTGAGACAACGGCAAATCCGTCCTTTAACGAGGCATCGGTTGAGGGACAATCGGAAACCGCCCTCACATCAGCTGCCGTAATCCTGCCCATCCCTTCCGCGCACCGCACCTGCCGCGGCGAAAGTGGCTGGATCTCCGCAACTCTCCTGCGGGCCTTTTCAAGACTGATCAGTGCATTATCGGGCATGTGCTTCTGTTTTTTTATCTGCATGGCTGAACCGGAAACAAGATGGTATCGTTGCAGGATTGTTTACAGTAAAGTTGCTGAAGCCAATGCTACCAGACTCTCTGTTACTGTTAAAGCTCAATCTCCACCAGATTGCCGGAAGGAAGGTCAAAGGCATCGACAATAGTGACTGTCGATGCGTCATGCTCTTTTTGCCGGTAGTTGATCCTGTACGATCCGGGAGACAGGGCTATAGGGCCAAACGGCTTGAGATATCCGCCATGTAAAGAGATATTTACACCTTCCCTGCCTTCGGCATCAAGGGCTATAAACTCCACAAGATACGGCGCAGCCATTCCCTGAGGCAGGGTAAACGTGACACCGGTATTAATGGAAAATTCATTCATCTGTCCAGCGGTAATGGTAACTTCACCCAACAGGGAATCAGATGTGCCGTGTTCTGAGAGGCGGTAAAAGAGCTGGTAGGTTCCTGCCGGTACCAGCTGCGGTCCAAAAGTATCAGCAAAGTGGGCGACTGTTTTGCCTTTTCCATCCTTGCTGATTTCCCGCAATTGCCAGTACTTTATTCTTTTCTGAACCCAGTCGGCCGGCACAGGGTTGAACGCAGTGCTCAGATCAACAGTGTTAAGTTTGTCCGGTTCAATATTTACCGCTGCCAGGGTGGTGTCGCCTGAACCATGTTCGGACTGCCGCCAGATGATGGTGTATTCGCCCGCCGGTACCAGGCAGGGTTCAAGCAGATTACTCTGGTATACCAGCTCGTCTGTAACCGGATCGATCAGTTTCCAATAGTAGGGGCGCTGTACCCAGGATGGCAGATTCAACTGCAGGGATGTCATCAGGGGGACTATACTTTCCTCCCCGTTTTTAACTGTGACAACTTCTGCCAATACCACGCTGGAGCTTCCATGCTCACTCTGTTTCCAGGCTAATTGATACTCACCAACAGGGACTATAGTTGTTTTCAGTGAGTTGAATTTTCCTTTACTTTCACCCGTCTCCGGGTCAAGGATTTCCCAATAACAGGGTTGTTTCAACCAGGAAGGTGCTGAAAAAGATATGCGACCGGGTTTTTTGATTTTAAGGTGAAGGGAGCTGGAAGAGCTGCTTATCTTCTGCTCTGTTTTTTCCGGTTCAGGGACTGGTTCCGGGATCGGTGCAGGAGACCTGGTGACTACACTTTCCTGAACCTTTGAGAGTGTATCCAGGAGTTCACCTGCATTATTCACAGAAAAATAGCTGCCGCCTCCCTCCATGGCAATGCATTTGAGTTGGTCTGACACCTTTTCCCCCACATCAAGACCAACAGTGTGGAGCACAAAGCGGATACCGGATGCCTTTAACTCCCGGGTGATCAGGCAGGGATCTCCTCCACAGGTTTCTATGCCGTCACTGACCAGAACAATGGTTGTCTCGTCTTCCCTGTCCTTTAACTGGGCGGCAACTCTTTTGAATGCGCGCAGCTATAAATCCGTGATCTGCTACTGCCTCGGTATTACCCAGCACACCTGTGGTACTGATAATGTCCAGGCAGTGGCCAATCTGGCCATGCTCACCGGTAATGTTGAAAAAGAACACAGCGGGGTTGATCCCCTGCGCGGCCAGAACAATGTGCAGGGAGCCTGTGATATGGCTGCTCTGCCCGCAGTCCTGCCCGGCTATCAGGCCCTGGGAAATGTTGAAGTCCAGGAACGGTTCCGGGCAGTGTGGGGACGGGATATCCCGCAGTCACCGGGGCTGAGCCTGGTGGATATGACCCATTCCGGGGCAGAAGGGACTATCCGGGCCATGTTCATCATGGGCGAGAATCCGGTACTCAGTGATCCGCATCTGTACCGGGTGCAGGCCACCATGCAACAGCTGGATTTTCTGGCAGTCTCTGATATCTTTCTGACTGAAACAGCAGCCCTTGCCCATGTCGTCTTTCCGGCAGCCTCTTTTGCTGAAAAAACCGGTACGATAACCAATTCAGAACGACGGGTGCAGCTCAGTCAGCGGGCAATCAAACCCGTGGCCGACAGCCGCCCTGACAGTGAAATTATCATGGCATTGGGCAGGCGGTTAGGCTGTCCGGGTATGGACTTTGCCTCAGAGGCCGAGATAATGGAGGAGATCAGCCTGGTCACTCCCATCTACGGTGGTATGCACTATGACCGACTGGCCGAAAACTGGGGACTGCAGTGGCCCTGCTGGGATCGATCCCATCCTGGAACCAGGTTTCTTCATAAATACTATTTTTCCAGGGGCAAGGGGCAGTTTACCATTACCGAACACCGGGAGCCGCAGGAGGGGGTTGAGGAAAAGTATCCCTTTACCCTGATCACCGGCCGGGGCTCCTATCACCATTATCACACTGCCACTATGACCAGAAATTCACCCCGAATGGTGCGTGAATACCCGGAGGCATTGTTAGAGATAAACCGGCAGGACAGTGAGCGGCTGGGGATCCGGGACAGGGAAATGGTCGAAGTCGCTTCCCGGCGGGGGCGGGTACGGGTGAAGGCGAAGATAACGGATCGGGTGCAGCCCGGTTCAGTGTTTACCTCCTTTCATTTCTGGGAGGTGCCCATTAACCTGCTGACCATTGATGCCCTGGATCCGAAATCAAAATGCCCCGAGTTCAAGGTCTGCTCGGTGAATGTAGGGAGGCTGGCTGATGATTGATCTCAAAGAAGTAATCCTTCCCAAGGACAACCTTATCCCGCTGCTGCGCAAGATCGGCAGGGATAACCGGCTGATCGCACCGGTGCAGAATGCGTATGGCGATACCCTGTTCACCGAAATCAGCGACATTGACCGGGTGAAAATTGATCTGATTAACCAGCCCCAGGAATCCCTGAAACCCTTTTTCCTGCCCCAGCAGGATTGCCTGGCCGACTATACCATTGTCAATGGCGAGTACAGTTTCAAGCCGCCGGAGGAAGAAAAGCCCACTGTCTATTTCGGGGTTCGTTCCTGCGACCTGACCGCCATTCTCT
>WFRY01000319.1 GCA_015486315.1 Desulfobulbaceae bacterium | reverse complement strand
AGATGGTCATGCCGGGTGATAATATTCATATTGTAGGTGAGTTGATTACTCCCATTGCCATGGAAGAGGGGCTTCGTTTTGCAATCCGTGAAGGCGGCCGAACAGTCGGTGCCGGTGTAATCAGCGAAATCATCGAGTAAGAGGAAGATAATGATTCCCACAGATAAGATTCGTATCAGGCTGAAAGGATACGACCATAAGCTGCTTGATCAGTCGACACGAGAGATCGTAGAGACGGCAAGGCGTACCGGTGCTACAGTGGCCGGACCAATTCCCCTGCCGACCAGTATCAATAAGTATACAGTGCTTCGTTCGCCCCATGTGGATAAAAAATCACGTGAGCAGTTTGAAATGCGAACTCATCGTCGTTTACTTGATATTCTTGAGCCGACCCAGCAGACTATTGATTCACTGATGAAACTTGAACTGTCTGCAGGTGTTGATGTGGAGATTAAGCTTCCCTGAGGTGAGCATACCGCTGACGGGTTGAATCTGCGTTTGAGTCAAGCGTTTTGTAACGAGTTAAGCTTACAGGTAGAAAAATGCCGAAAACAAATGGAATACTGGGACGTAAGGTCGGAATGACCCGTGTCTATAATGAACATGGATCGTCAATTCCGGTCACGGTTATAGAAGCTGGTCCCTGTACGATATTACAGAAGAAGACCGAGAGTAAAGAAGGTTATAATGCCATTCAGGTCGGTTTTCTTGAGAAGAAACAGTCCAGGATGAATAAACCTGAAATTGGCCATTTTAAACGATCCGGTGGAACAGGATTTTATCATATCCGGGAGTTCAGGGTGGAAGATCCTGATACCTATGAACTTGGTCAGCAGATCACCCTTGGTGAAGTGTTGAAGATAGGTGATAAGGTGGATATTACCGGCCGAAGTAAGGGCCGGGGATTTCAGGGCGTTATGAAGCGGCATGGTTTTGCCGGCGGCAAGGCCTCCCATGGTTCCGGATTCCAACGGGCTCCTGGCTCTATTGGCTGCAGTGCCTATCCTGGTCGCGTCATTAAAGGAAAAAGAATGCCTGGGCGTATGGGCAATGACATTAAAACTCTTAAAAATCTGACCATCGTTGATATTCGTGAAGAGGACAATATTCTGCTGGTTCAGGGAGCGGTTCCCGGCGCAAAGAACGGTTTAGTCAGTATTTATACTAAGGCGTAACCGTCTTGAGCTGCTTGCAAGGAGATACTCATGGCAGTTTGTGATGTTGTCAATACTTCGGCTGAGAAAGTCGGGGAGATAGAGGTTAAAGATGAGCTGTTCGGGGTTTCCGTTAATCCGGGCGTTCTCCATGAAGTAGTCTGTATGCAGCGTGCCAATCGTCGCTCCGGCAATGCATGTACAAAGACTCGTGGAGAAGTGCGTGGTGGTGGAGCCAAGCCCTGGAGACAAAAGGGTACCGGACGAGCACGATCCGGTTCGAAGAACTCGCCGATCTGGCGTGGCGGTGGAACAATATTTGGTCCAAGGCCCAGGGATTACAGCTATAAAATGCCTAAAAAGGTTCGTCGTCTTGCTCTGCGTATGGCACTCTCAGCCCGTATGGATGAGGGGAACCTGGTGATTGTAGACGAGTTTTCCATGAGCGCACCCAAGACCAAGGATTTTGTCGGGGTGATGAATAATTTTGATTTCAGCGAGTGTCTGATCGTTGCGGAGACCGATCATGGGAATGTTCAGCTCTCTGCCCGTAATGCCGTCGGTTTTAAAGTGCTGCCGGTAGCCGGTTTGAATGTTTATGATATTTTGAAATATCCCAAGCTGATGCTTATACGTTCCAGTCTGGATCAACTGGAACAGAGGTTGCTGGTATGAGATTACTGCATAATATAATCAAGGCTCCCTGTATGACCGAGAAGGCAAGCATGGTTCAGGAACGTCAGGGAACTGTTGTCTTTAAGGTAGATCCGCGGGCAAATAAGATAGAGATTAAGCGTGCGGTTGAAGAGTTGTTTAATGTGAAGGTTTCAACTGTGAAAACTCTCAGGGTTCGTGGAAAGCAGAAAAGGATGGGCGTTAAATCAGTGGGTCGCGCTAATGATTGGAAAAAGGCGTATATTACCTTGTCTGAGGGAGAAATTAACTTTTTGGACGAATTATAAACGTCTGGCAATAATTTCTCTGGATAGGACAGGAATACGTATGAAAGCTTTAGATAACGGGTAACTGTTCAGGAGTACTTCACGGAGTCTGTGCTTATCTCGTCGCCCATTTAAGTCTGCGTGAGTAGCATAAGTACGCTGCATAGTCTTAGATAGCGGGGAGCGAGATTTTGAATGAACGAATCCAAGGCATTTCTGAACAGTTACAGGACGGTGGTTTTGCAAGTTTTCTGCACTACCTGAATAGCCAACTATGGCTTACTCAAACGCTCAGCGCATCTGTAGCCATCTCGACTTGTGAAATATGCGGGCTAAATGAGGTGATTGAAAAAATAATCGCCACCTTTCTACAATAATATATCACAGTTATTTGGAACAACAGAGAAAAAAATCGGAGTCATATCGGTCGCCCTATTTCCAGAAATAGAGCGACCGATCCTGGAGAGCCGCCTCAATCTCAAGGATCCGATTGTATTTTGCCAGACGTTCACTACGTGATGCTGAGCCGGTTTTCAAATGGCCGCCATCCATTGCCACTGCAAAATCAGCCAGGAAAGTATCGGATGTTTCCCCGGATCTATGAGAGATCAGATAGCGCCAGCCGTTGTCGCGGCACATACGCACTGCATCAATGGTTTCCGTAACGGTCCCGATCTGATTGAGTTTGATCAGGGCAGAATTGGCGGTCTGCTCTTTAATGCCGCGGTCAATAAATTTGGTATTAGTTACGAAAATATCATCGCCGATGACCTCAATGCTTTCACCAAGCTGGGTGGTGAAGTTTGCAAATCCCTGCCAATCTTCTTCTGCCAGAGGATCTTCCCAAAACACGATGGGGTAGTCGGCAACCCACTTCTTCGCCAGGGCAATCATTTCATCACTGCTCATTTCTCCACCTCCGGACCACTTAAGGTCATAGCGACCTTCACCGGTTGCAAATGAGGTTGCCGCACTGTCGATACCGATGGCAATATCCTTACCAGGGAGGTATCCCGCTTTTTCAATCGCCTCTATGATCAACTCCATCGCCTCTTCATTGCTGCTGAGATCAGGGGCAAATCCGCCCTCGTCACCGACCGAGGTTGCCAGTCCCCTGGAAGTGAGGATTTTCTTCAGCATGTGAAAAGTCTCGGCCACATATCGGAGTCCATCCGAGAATCTGGCTGCCCCTATGGGTACAGCCATGAACTCCTGAAAATCGACACTGTTATCGGCATGTTCGCCACCGTTAAGTATATTCATGCAGGGTATCGGCAGACGCCTGGATCCTGTCCCGCCGAGATATGAATACAGCTCTATACCAATGGAGGCCGCTGCTGCTTTAGCCGCAGCCATAGAGACTCCGAGAAGAGCATTAGCTCCAAGTTTTTCCTTGTTCGGCGTACCGTCGAGTTCAATGATTTCCTGATCGATTAAGGACTGATCAAGCGCATTCATGCCGACAACCAGGGGGCCGATCTGCTCATTGACATTGGCCACCGCACCAAACACGCCTTTACCACCGTACCGGCCTTGATCGCCATCGCGCAGTTCAATGGCCTCATTTTCCCCTGTACTCGCCCCCGACGGAACCGATGCCGAGACACTGGTGCCGTCTGCCAGCCCCATCATGACCCGAACGGTCGGGTTCCCTCTTGAGTCAAGGATTTCCAGTGCCTCTACCGTTGTTATTGTCGTTTTCATTGGCTTATCCTCCTGTTATACCTTATTCACTGCTTCTTCCACTGTTGCATTTTTGACAGTAACAGCATAGATGGCCCCGGCCATTTTCACGGCCTCTGCCAGTGGACGCTGATGAATATTGCGACCGGTACCATTGCCTCGACTCTGCCCCTGCTGAATCTGGGCATGCAGCTCGCTTAGAAATGCCTGAGCATCCACCTTGCTGCCCCCCTCACAGAGCACGCCGGTATTGCCGGCGGCCTCGGTGACTATCCTGAGCAGATCGGGGTCGAATTTTCCATCCCTGAAGGGAACCTTGAGCTTGACGAAATCAGTGCCCAGGCAGGCCCCTACCCCGGCGGCACCGGCAATCAGCGAGGGATCGTGCTCATCACTGATATATTTGCCTTTGGGATAAATCCAGAGTACGACAATCATGCCGTTCTTATGGGCCTCGTGAACCGCTCTTGCCGCTTCCCTGAGCATGATATGCTCATACTCACTACCAAGGTAGAGGGTATAACCTACAGCGAGAATCTGCAGACCGCTGCTCTTTTTAAACTCGACAACTTCATCCATGGTCAGCCACTGTTCCGAGAGCGGATCTTTTTCCCGGACCGGAATAATATTAGTTTTAGAGTTCAGTTTGACCAGATAGGGAATATCGGGATATTTTCGGCCATATCGGCTGATCAGTCCGAACTGGGTTGCAAAAACCCCGATATCCGCCATTGAGGCAATTTTAAACAGATGTTCTGGATCATTGTCTTCAGCCGTTATTCCGGGTCCGTAAAAATCTCTATTGAGATGTTCGACTTTCTGATCGCCTGCAAAAAGCATGAGACGGCCGCTGCCGCCGGTGGCCCGGGTAAAATTCTCTAAAAATTCAGCTTGTTTTTCGCTTGGCACATCGGCGGGAAGATAAGTGTTCATTGTCAGCCCCTCTGTAGTTTTTCTTCGAGTTTGACCACGTTCTGATGGGTCTTCAAAACACTGTCGGGATTCAGGCTGATGGAATCAATGCCAAGCTGAACCAGATACTCGGCAACCTCCGGATAATCCGAGGGGGCCTGGCCGCAGATGCCGCTGTGACGATGATTTCGCCTGCAGCTCTTTGACATCATCGGGGTCAAAATCATCGAGCTCGGTGTGGAGTTTATCCCAGGCCCTGTTGGCATCAAGGACATATTTATACGCCGAGGCGGTGACGGCAAAGCCGTTGGGTACCCGTACCCCTTCATCGATCAAATTCTGGTACATTTCGCCAAGCGATGCATTCTTGCCGCCTACCTCAGGAACATCCTCTATGCCGACTTCCTTAAACCATTGTATATATTTCACGATGTATCACCTCTATAGTACTTCACATTGATCCTGTCGTTCGATGCACGGGCAAGTTAGATCAGTCTTGCGAACCCTCATCTACCGGCAGGTGGAGGTCGGCCAGATAACGATACATGGCCATTCTCTTCCTGGCTCCTGACTGGGCCTTGCGGCTGTACAACTCAAAACCCTGCGGATCGATTTTTTCCACCATCCGAAAGCGGGTTTCGTTTTTGGTATATTCGCTGACCGGAATTTTATCACCGGCGGCGTCTACAATAAGACCAGGTTCTCCGGCTGCCACCCGTCTGGGATCGTAGCGGTACAGCGGCCAGACGCCACTGTCCACGGCCCGTTTCTGCTGGGCCGGACCAAATTTCAGGTCATAGCCGTGGGCAATGCAGTGGCTGTAGCAGATGATAAGTGAGGGGCCGGGATAAGAAGCCGCTTCAACAAAGGCCTTGACGGTCTGTTCCGGCCGGGCGCCGAAGGCGACACTGGCCACGTAGACATGACCGTAGTTCATGGCCATTAATCCGAGATCCTTTTTGGCAATGGCCTTGCCGCTGGTGGCGAATTTTGCAGAAGCACCGATAGGCGTCGCCTTTGAGGCCTGGCCGCCGGTATTGGAATAGACTTCGGTGTCCACCACCAGCACGTTGATATCCCGGTCCTGGGCCAGCACATGATCCAGACCGCCGTACCCGATATCAAAGGCCCAGCCGTCACCGCCGATCAACCAGACGCTCTTTGTCAGCAGGTATTCCGCCAGCTGTTCAAGCGTCCTTGCCTCGGGTTTCTGGATTCCGGCAAGTTTTTCTCTGAGCGCCGCCACCCGTTGTCGTTGCTCGCTGATGCCGGTTTCCGTGTCCTGGTCGGCTGCAAGCAGTTCCCTGACAAGCGAGTCGCCAAGGGACGGGGCCAGTTGTCGCAGCAGTTCACGGGCCTGCCGGCCATGCTTGTCCACGGCCAGACGCATGCCGTAACCGAATTCGGCATTATCCTCGAACAGCGAGTTGGCCCAGGCCGGGCCGCGGCCCTGGTCATTGGTCCGGTAAGGTGTTGTCGGCAGATTGCCGGAATAGATCGCCGTACAGCCGGTGGCGTTGGCAATCAGCAATCGATCCCCGTACAACTGGGTGAGCAGCTTAAGGTAAGGCGTCTCGCCGCAGCCGGCACAGCAGCCGGAATACTCGAACAACGGCTGGAGGAGCTGTGAGGTCCGCACGTTCATCCTGGAAATCCTGCTACGATCCATCTCCGGCAGGTTCAGAAAAAATGAATAATTTTTCTTCTGGACCTCGAGATTGTCAATCCGGGATTCCAGGTTGATGGCCTTACGCTCAGGCGCAGCCTTGTTGATGCCGGGGCAGACCTCAACGCACAGACCGCAGCCGGTGCAGTCTTCGGGCGCGACCTGGACGGTAAAGCATTTACCGTTGAATTCTTTAGAACCCAGTTCCCTGAATTGAAATCCCTCCGGTGCTGTTGCCAGATCATCCGGTTCATAGACCTTCACCCGGATGGCGGCATGGGGACAGGAGAAAGAGCACCGGGCGCATTCGATACAGCTGTCCGGGTCCCAGAGCGGGATATTCAGGGCAATGTTCCGTTTTTCCCACTGGGTGGTTCCCAAGGGCCAGGTACCGTCAACGGGCAGGGCACTCACCGGCAGCAGGTCCCCCTCCCGGGCCAGCATGCGGGCGGTTATTTTCTGGACAAACTCCGGCGCAGCATCGGAAACTATCGGAGGCCGGACATGACTGCTCGTGACCTTGTCCGGGACCTGAACTTCATGCAGGTTATCCAGGGCGCCATCGACTGCGGAGAAGTTGAGTTTAACGACCTCATCACCTTTGTGGGCATAGGTTTTTTCAATGGCCTCCTTGATCCTGGTCATGGCCAGATCCGGATCAATGATCCCGGAAAGGGCAAAAAAACAGGTCTGCATGATCGTGTTGATGCGAACCCCGAGGCCGATAACCTGGGCCACCGCATTGGCCTTGATCACATAGAATTTGATCTTTTTGGCAATCAGTTCTGTCTGCACCTCTTCGGGCAGGTGTTCCCAGACCTCATCAGCTGCATAGGGCGCATTGAGCAGAAAGACCGCGCCTGGAGCGGCATATTTGAGGACATCATATTTTTCCAGAAATTCAAAGCGGTGACAGGCGACAAATCCGGCTCGTTTGATCAGGTAGGCGGAACGGATGGGGCGTGGTCCGAACCGCAGGTGAGAAATTGTCATAGAACCGGATTTTTTAGAATCGTACTCGAAATATCCCTGGGCGTAATAGTCGGTCTCGTTGCCTATGATCTTGATGGAGTTCTTATTGGCACCAACCGTGCCGTCAGCGCCAAGACCGAAGAAAACAGCCCGGTGGACGTCGTCGCCTTCAATATCCAAGTCCGGATCATAGGGCAGCGAGGCATGGGTTACGTCATCCTCAATACCGACACTGAAGGAGCGTCTGGGCGACGGGCGATCGAGTTCATCGAAAACGGCCTTGACCATGGTCGGCGTGAATTCCTTGCTGCCCAGACCATAGCGGCCGCCGATGATACAGGGCTGTCCGGCAAAGGGAGAGCTGCCGGCTACCTCCATCTCTCGTAGAGCGGCTGTAACATCAAGGTACAGAGGTTCACCTACGGAACCAGGTTCCTTGGTTCGATCCAGGATCGCGATTCCCTGTACCGACGTGGGCAATGCGGCGATGCAGTCCCTGCCGGAAAAAGGCCTGAACAGGCGAACCATCAGGACGCCGACCTTGTCGCCTTTTGCGTTCAGGTATTCCACGGTTTCTCTGGCGACCTGGGCCCCGGATCCCATGAGGATAACGACTTTTTCGGCCTGCGGGTCACCAAAATAATCAAAGAGATGATACCGGCGGCCGGTTTGCTCGGCAAAACGATCCATGACCCCGGAGACGATTTCCGGACAGGCGAGGTAGAAGGCATTGGATGCCTCCCGGGACTGGAAATAGGTGTCCGGGTTGTGCCAGCTTCCCCGCAGTACTGGGTGTTCCGGGCTTAAGGCCCGTTGCCGGTGGGCCTTGATTAGATCGTCATTGATCATAACGCGGAGATCATCATCGCCAAGTCCCGTAAACTTGGAAACCTCGTGCGAGGTACGGAAGCCGTCAAAAAAATGTTGAAAGGGAATGCGGCTCTCAAGGCTCGCGGCCTGGGCAATACAGGCAAAATCATGCGCCTCCTGCACTGAGCCGGAGGCCAGCATGGCAAATCCGGTCTGGCGGCAGGCCATGACATCGAGATGGTCCCCAAAGATAGAGCTGCCGTTGGCGGCCAGGGAGCGGGCGGCGACGTGCTGCACAAACGGCGACAGTTCACCGGCAATCTTGTACATATTGGGAATCATCAAAAGCAGGCCCTGGGAGGCGGTAAAGGTCGTTGTCAGGGCGCCGACCTGCAGGGCGCCGTGGACAGCACCGGCCGCCCCACCTTCGGCCTGCATTTCAGTTATGGAAACCACGTTGCCCCATATATTCTTCCTGCCCTCGGTGGCCCATTCGTCAAAATGTTCCGCCATGGGAGATGAGGGGGTAATCGGATAGATGACCGCCAGCTCGTTTATCCGGTATGCAACCGAGGCCACGGCTTCATTTCCATCAACCATCTTTATTTTTCCGCTATCCATTGTAGAGTCTCCATGTTTTGTGATCGAAACCTGCAATGACCTCCTTCCTGACCAGAGCAGAGGGACAACAAGCAGGTATCCGATCATTGATGTAATGATCTATACGCTATTATACATAAAATATGTTCATGCACAGGGGCAAAAAAAAGACATTGCGGCCACCGCAGCCTGGATGAGGCCGGATCCAACTAAAAAAGGACTACCATTCAGGCAACATGCTAAATGAATTTTTTCGATGTTTCTGCTACTCAAGTCACAGTTTTCATTTTTTTCCGACGATTTGAGAACAGAGACGCTACATCAAATTGAGAAAATACAGATACCATTGTACAGTGAGCAGACCTCAACCAAGAGCTCATTGACCTAAAGAGCCAAGAACAAGTCCTCAAGAGAAGCAGGCTTGAGAGGATCCTGTTGGAGAAATGGATGAATAAAGGAGTGGTTGGAGTGCAGCCGTCATTGTGACGGGTTGTCACAGGGCAACGGCTGCGATCTTATTCGCGGAGAACCACAAAAAATCATGGCACAATCACAGATCGCGCAAATACTTGACCACAATCATTTTTGATGAATATACCGGCTCTACTGGAAGGAAGTCTGCCATACCTGTCGCATTACGGATTCATTTTTGTCTTTGTCGGCGCCCTGCTGGAGGGAGAAACCGTGATTCTACTGGCAGGGGTGTTTTGTCATCGGGGAGATTTACCCTATGATTGGACGGTCATTGCTGCGGCCCTGGGCGCTTTTGCCGGGGATCAGAGCTGGTTTCATCTTGGACGTCGTTATGGACAGGATGTGTTATCTCGATTTCCACGTTTGACGGAACAGGCGGACAAGGTGAAACCATGGTTACAACAGAAGTCTGACTGGATTGCCGCAGGTTCCCGCTTCGTTTACGGCACCCGTACTGTTGCTCCAATGTTGCTGGGCATGCATGATTATTCGCCTGTGCGTTTTGCGTTGATCAACAGTGTCAGTGCGAGCCTTTGGGCAATTGTGGGTGTCAGTGTCGGTTATCTTATTGGTGTCGGAGCTGAACAGTTATTTGGGCGGATCAAGCATGTGGAACAATTGCTGCTGGCTATTATCCTGGTTATGTTGGCCCGGTGGTGGTACCGACACAGAAAGTGACGCTCACGGCTTCGGGCGATATCATCTGCTCGCCCTGTGACCTCTTACAGTCTCTGCATTATATTACGGTTAGTTGCTTAGCCTGTGAGTAACTTCTTAATAAATTCTGATTACCTACCAAGCTCAGCAATTAACGAATTCCTGGATCCCCGATAACAACACTCGGGGATGACGCGGTTTACAACTCCGGGGGATGATGCGGCTTGCAACTCCGTTATATT
>WFRY01000318.1 GCA_015486315.1 Desulfobulbaceae bacterium | reverse complement strand
GTGATTAAGTTTGTCAAGACTCAGCTTTTCCTTGCCGAAATCTTCAATCCTGGTAAACCGGACAACCGTACCCGGCATGATAATAAGGGTTGCAGTTTCAGCAATTTCCACGTCCCCCTTGATAAGGACTTCACCCTGCCAGACTGTGTCCTTGTCAATAATTCCTTTATTTACGACGAGCTGCTCTCCCAGTGCGGGACTCAGCAGAAGGAGGAAAAGAGTAATGGCTGCAACAAGTTGCAGGGAAATCCGGTAATATATATGCTGTGGAGCTTTCATTCTTGATCCTCTTTTCTTGTAATTGTAACGATTATTCAGCCGGCATGGCAAAATGCGCTGCCAACCCGTGCCCTTGACTCTTCATCCGTTTGGGAAACGCCGCTTTAAAACTTCCTGTAGGGAGCCATGTTGGCACGCTTCAGGTCCTCACGGATGGGATCATATTCACTGTCAACCACCGGCGCAAAACCTTCCAGAAGCATGCGGTCAAGAACCTTGAGTACTTCGCCGTCCACCAGCACGGTTTCGTCCTTTTTCAGGTTCAGTGACAGGTTTTTCACCTCTTCCTTGAGCGCCGGATCTACTCCGGCTCTGGCCCCGATGGTACAGTAAGGCATGGCATCACTCTCGGCAATAATAGTAAAGTCATCCTTCTTGAATATATGGGCATCAATCATACGATCCAGGTCAATGCGAGGTGCCGCCCCTACATCGTATTTTCCGAAATAGACGCCGTACAATACTTTGTCGTGTTTCGCCGCACCGGAGGGAATAACATACCGGGAAAAGTCGACATCAGGGTCAAAGCCGTTTTTCAGGAGAAGTGCATACTGTGCCATATAGCCGAAAGGAGCCAGGGCAGGGCCAAAGATCATGGTCTTGTCCCTCATGTCTTCTATGGTTTTAATGTCACTGTCTTTCCGGGCTATTATGGTGCCGGTAGCCTTGTAGCCGTTACGCCCCCTGATATCCACTCCGAGAAGGTCGGCATTGAATCGTTCTTTTAAAATAATGGCTACAATAGAGTTTACATGGAAAAAATCTATCTTCTTTTCTTTGATCAGATCCTCAAATTCAAAGGTATTGGCCAGAATCATTTCAAATTTACGACCCGTTTTCTCACTCAGATATGCGGCAAAGGGGGCAAAGCGTGCTTTAGAGAGTTCATAGCTGTCACAGATCATAAAGCCGATACGGACCGGTTTTTCATCACTGACCTTGGGCGTACTGTTGTTCCCCTTACAGGCCGACAGAGAGAGCAGTACCGCACAGAGGATAAAAAAAGTAAATTTTTTCATTAGGATTCCCGTTGATTTTAAGAGTTGCTCAGCAGTTTAATCTCGTCCTGTATCTTCGTTAACTCTTCCGGCCCGGAAGCAAGGGCTTTCGCCTTATCCATTTCACTTCGGGCAGGATCAGCTTGCTTCAGTAGAGTATGGGCAACTGAAAGGTGGACGTGCAGCATGAGGTCTTTGTCGTTTATTGCCAGGGCCCGGTTTAAATACTGCAGGGCCTCTGTGCCGTTTCCCTCTTTGATCAGCACAATGCCCATTCCATCAAGGGCATTGAAATTGTTGGAATCTTTTTCCAGCACCGCTGCAAGTTCTTGTTTTGCTTTGTCTAACTGATTTGTTCTGAAATAGGCCATTGCCAGATTATTTTTGGTGTCGGCGTCATCTGCATTCATGTACAGTTTCATTTTATACTGCAAGATTTGTACTGAATCAGGGAGCTTGGATATATTACCATGGGCAGAAGCAGATCCTGCCAGCAGCAAAGTCACCATAAGGGCTAAAAAAAGTTTTTTCATTTTTTCCTCTTCTTTAGGCAATATCGGATAATAGGTTAAAGACAGTTATCGGCAAAGCAGCGTCTGCATCGGGTCTGTAGGGAGAACCCTCTCGTAAGCGCTTACATTCTCACACATTAAATCAGATTTTGATCCCTCAGGTAGTCTTTGACAACAACTGCAATATCTTTTGTTTCAGTTGCAAGGATGAGCTGCTGTAAGGTCTTTTTGTCCAGCCGGCCGCCGAGTTTGTTTATGACCCTGTCCAGGACAGGAAATCTGTTCAACACGTCTCTTGTAGTGACCGGTATGGCCAGGGATGCATCTTCTGCAGCCTTGTCGGTATCTTTAAGTAAAGGGCCTTTATAGCCCAGCGGCTTGAGCCAGACCATGTTGAATTTTTCACCATAATAATGCTTGATCAGGCCATAGTTTTCCTGGGCATTTTTTCCGGCCTCGACGTTATCCATTTCCGAAAGACCGGCATTAAGATAGTTGATGAATATGTCAGCCTTGCACTGTTTGATCTGTTCTTCACTGGCCTTGATGTCCAGGCCCGTGATCATGTTGACCGTTGTTCCGGTTCGTTCTGTTATATATGTCGCAAGCAGTTGTCCAACGACTTTCTGTTCCAGGGTGTCGTTTACCGAAATAGTCAGAATTCGTCCGACGCAGCTGTAGGACGGAAGGGCAAGGGTCTGAAAAAAAATAATACAGCCGGCAAGGATAAGCGTTATTTTTAATTTCGTTAACATTAATATATTTTCCTTGTGTTATGACCAATTCAAATCAGAAAAGGTTGAGGTGATTGGTTGGGATTGAAGGGGGACTACACCTTAAAACTGTAATGGTGCAACGATTTCAACTAAAAACATATAAATATATCTTGTAAAGTTTACACAGGGATTCAGCCATACCATATTCTTTTATGGTGGAAAACAAAAAAAATGATGATAGCGGCCAGTCATTTTGATATCTCCTCTTCTTCCTGCAGCAAATAGTTTTTAACTGCAGTTTTTTCTAATAAAGAGTCAAAGGGTTAAACCGATAATTGTTTTTATAACCAGCCCAGCAGACGCCACCAGAAATAATTCAGGGGGAGTAGAAACAGGGCTGTGATTGCCGCAAGAATAAGGCATATCTTTGCCGCACCGGCAAATTTTTCACCCGCAAGCTGCAGGCCGATGACAATCGGAGGGGCCTGATAGGGAAAAAGAGTGGTTGAAAACCCTATAACCTGCATCATGAGGATTGTTTTAATCGGTAGTCCGGTTGCCTGGGAGATGGTGTCCGAGAGCGGAGTGAAGACTGCGGGAACTCCGGGCAGGGTTGTCGCTACTCCGGTCAGGGCGGAGGCAAAACTGATGGAGGCGAAGTTGAGAAAGTTTTGTTGTTCGCCCAGCGGCAGCAGGGAAAGAATTCTGCCGGCAAGTGTATGCCCGAGTCCGGAGTGATTGATCATACTGCCGAGTCCGAGGATGCCGGTGATAAAAATGATAGAGGCCCAGTTCACCTTTTGATTAAACAGTTTTTTGTTAACAATGTTGATACCGGGAAACAACAGGAACAGGGCCCCGGCCAGGGCAACCCATGCCGGTGATATATGGTGGATGAAATCCGTCATCCACAGCACAAGCATGATGATCAGTACGCCGGCCAGGAGACGTTCATCGCGTGACATCGGCAGGGCCTGCTGTTTTTTCTGCTCTGATAGTACCTCCGGCTCATCCGGATAAAACCAGAGGATCAGGCCGATTATGACCAGGGCTTTAATAAAGGTCAGTACCGGAAAGTGCAGGAGGAGATAGGGGCCATAAAGAAGTGGCAGCTGATATTGGGTTTCCGCCATCCCGATGAGGATCATATTGGGAACATTGGCTGTCAGGATCCCGAAAGCGGGGATAAATGTACCCAGGATGACGGCCAGCAGAACGCCGGTTCTTCCCCTGGAGCCTTTTTTAAAGCCGAAATGGGTTGCAATTGAAAGAGTAATAGGCGTCAGAAGAACGACACGGCCCATGGCTGAAGGCATGAGAAAGCTGAAGAGAACCCCGGCTGTTACCAGTCCGCTGATGATACGGATGTAGCTGCCGTGGAGGCGGGTTGCCGTCAGGTCGGCTACCCGTTTGCCCAGTCCTGTCGACGATATCGCCACTCCGATGATTAAGCCGCTGAAAACCAGCCACACGGCTGCTGAGGAAAACCCGGAGAAGATGATCTCCGGTGATGCTATGGAAAACACCATTGCCAGCAGAAAAAAAATAAGAGAGGTAATATGCTCGGGGATAACCCCTGTTGCCCAGAAACAGATGGTCACAAGGGCAAGGGCGGCTGTCTTTGTCTCTGCAGGTGATAAAAGTTCGGGTGAGATAAGGAGTATTGCAGCGGCAGTTGCAACGGAGAGTATGGCTAAGGTGTTTTTTATGACCATTGTCAGCAAAAGAAGTATGCGCAGACTCGGAATGCAGCCTCAATTATTGAAATGAGATCAACAGGCTGACGAATGTACTGAGTTCTCCAAGAAATGACGCATGATAAAGGTTGCAAAACGAAATTTCGATATCTACTCGTTACAGACCTGTCCGTCAAGAGATTTACCCGACGACCATGGGCTGGAGAGTACTGTCCACCGGAACACTCCGAATGTAGAGCCCGCAGGGTGTTCCTGAAACGGTAACTATTCAGGTGGGTGCAGAAAACTTGCAAAACCACCGTCCTGTAACTGTTCAGGAGGGCCTTAGATTCGGAGTCTACGCTTACCTGTTCATTTAAGACTGTGAAGCGTACTTGTGTTACTCGAGCAGGCTTAAATGGGCGAAGATAAGGTGCTCCTGAACAGTTACCTGAAACGTTACATTCCGAGTTGTTATCATGTCAAGAGTGTAGTGAATGAAGCACGTACGAAACGATTTACTGTAAGCCGTTTTCTTGTTGATGTTCGGTAACTCTATCTCTTTGCTCCGTCGGCGCAGGGAATGAGAAAATTTATCTTTTACGGTTTGATTAACAGGGCCTATGCAGTTCAGGACAAAAATGTTGCATTACCTGCGGAGTACAACGGAACAGTTACAAATAAATTAGTGGTTGTGAACCTGGGCAAGACTTGGTAAGTAATTATAGTCAAAAATTTCTGTGGAAAGAGATCCGGAGAGAGTGTTGCACCGGTTGGTCAATATAATCTCCTAATTTTTGTTAAATTTGTAACTGTTCAGCTGCACCCCATCTTGCGGCGATCAGGCCGCCTCACATAGACGGGCTATAGTTCGTTTGCCTGCTTGCCGCAGGTAAGCCACGACTCCGATATGGAGCACATCTGAACAGTTACAGGTCACAGGTTATGCCAACATTGTGCTGATACCTGAATAGTTACTTAAATTTTTACTCACACGAATAATTTCGTTTTTGATGCAGGAAAAACAGGCCGAAAATATACTTCTTGATTTAATCAGTTGCCTGCGAAAGCATGTTGTCGGGATGCTGATTATTTTTGTATGTATTGTTACGGGGGTAACCATCATAACACTCATGCAGACCCCTATTTATGAAGTCGGGTCGAGTGTATTGATCAAATATGGCAGAGAGTATATTTACCGTGCGGTTGATAACGTTCAGGATGGTGATGTTCGTCCCCTGTACAGTTATGACGGCAACATGATAATTAACACCGAGCTCGAGATCTTTAAAAGTAATGAGCTGATGGAAAAGGTCATTCAATCCCTTGGGGTGGAAAAGATTTTTCCGAGCCTTGCCCGTGGAGTAAAGGATAATTCGGCTGTCCTTCCTGTTGCCATAAATAGATTTAAAAATCTGTTGAATGTATCTCATATTAAAGGAAGTAACGTTATAGCAGTTACTTTTCAACACCCTTATCCTGAAGTTGCCGTTCAGGCTGTCAACAGCCTGACGGAATTTTTTAAGGAACGACATCTGCAGATTTTTAAGAATCCTCAGACTTCATTTTTAAAGGAACAGGTAGAGCTCTCCACACAACAACTTGAAGATGCCGAAAACTCGCTGAAAATTTTTAAACAGGAAAATCATATTTTTTCCCTGAAGGATCAGCAGGAAACCTTCATGCATCAATATGCCAATCTGAATTCATTGCTCATAACTGAAACCGGTGAGCTCGTCGGGTTGGCTGAGAGAAAAGCGGTTCTTGAGAGTCAGTTGAAGCAGATTCCGCAAAATGTTGAACTGTTTGATGAAAAAACAAGGGGCAGCGATACTGAAACCGTTGGTTATAAACTGCTTGACCTGAAGATGCAGGAAAATGATCTGCTCAATAAATACAAAGATAATAATCGTGAAATAGAGGCACTGCGTGAGAAAATAGCGCTTGCTGAAGAGTTTATTGAGAATCAGGAAGTACTGTGGCGCAACAGTACCAGAAAAGGTAAGAATCCGCTCTACGGGAAGGTCAAGCAGGAGCTTATCCTGGTGAAGGCCAGTTATATCGCTCAGGAGAAAAAAAATAATACGCTCCGTCGGCAGATCAATGAGATGAAGGATCAGCTGCAGGACATGACGGAACTTGAGACCGACCTTAACCGGTTGACTAAACAGCTTGATGCGGCTGAGAAAACGCATTCAACTTTTCTCGGTAAGTATGAGGAAAGTCGTATTCAGGATGCCATGGACAGCCAGAAGATGGTCAATGTGGTCGTTATTGAAAAGCCTATAGTTCCTACCAGACCGATTAAGCCCAGGAAGAAACTCAGAATCCTGATCGGTATGATTTTAGGAGCTGCGTGCAGTCTGTTGTATGCCCTGTCGGCTGAGTATATGCAGGCACGTAAACCTTGATGGCCTGTGGTATGGAGATGTTACGGATGTGTTTTTTTTCGAAAGACCGACGTTACAGACATTTTTTTGTACCCTGTAATCCCGATCGACCGATAACAGCGAAAAGAGGAATGATCTTTTCTATTGTAAAGAACAGTTGTTTCCTCCTGGTTGTACTCTTTCTGTTAAGTGGATGTATCACTATCCGCAGCCTTAATGTAAATACCTACAACACCAGACCGGAAACGCCGATTCCAATCTATGATGCAGGTCATGTCGGTGCAACCAGCGAGAGCGGAAACAAGATGGATCCTATCAGTGATATGGCCAATCTGGACGTTATGCCGCCTCCGTCACTTACTTCTACAAACAATACCTATGCTATCCATGCAGGTGATAAACTGGATATCAAGTTTTTTTACAATAAGGAACTCGATGAATCCGTAACGGTTCGTCCCGATGGCCGTATCTCTTTACAGTTGATCCATGACGTGCAGGCGGCGTCCCTGTCACCGGACGAGTTTGCTGCTGTCCTGCAGGAAAAATACAGCGAACATATCGTTGATCCTGAAATTTCGGTTATAGTCCGTTCGTTTGATACCCGGAAAGTTTTTGTCGATGGTCAGGTGAGTAAACCGGGTATGATTGAGATGAGTCAGTATATGACGGTCATGCAGGCCATCGCCAGTGCAGGAGGTCTGCGGGATACTGCGCTTAAAGATGATATTGTTCTCATTCGACGCAATTATTTAAATAAGCCGTTTGTTATCACTGTTGATGTGGATGCAATTCAGGACGGGACCGATGTGGCCCAGGATATTGCCCTGCAACCGTATGATATAGTTTTTGTGCCGAAATCTACTATCGCAAACCTCAATACCTGGGTTGATCAGTACATCCGTCGGATGATCCCCATTTATTTGAATTATGATGTATATCATCTTTCAAATTAACACTGTTGCATAACAGTCTGAACGTTTGATTCGGTCTGTTGATAGTGTACCGGTTTGTGTCTCTGCCTGCAATAACCACAGCAGCTGCTGTCTGTACGTTCCTCTCTGCTCCCTGTTTCCGTTGCCTGATGTCTGCCTGTGATCTGTCTTCTGTTCAGGCAAGGTAGAAGCCCGCATGGCGACTGTCCATAAAGCTACGATTGATCTCTTTGATCAGATTTATCCCCTGCTTGAATATTTTAATATCAGGGGGATGAATCGTGATAAGTGGTTTCAGCTTCTCAGTACCCGCCGTTCATCCCGGCATGACCATTTTGGTTATGTCCTGATGGATGAAGAAAAGGCGGTCGGATTTCTCGGTGCCATGTTTTATGAGCGTATTATCGGGGGACGGGAGGAACCTCTCTGCAACCTTTTCTGCTGGTATGTCCTTGAAGAGTACAGGAGCAGTAAAGAAAGCCTGCTTCTCCTTCTGGCGGTTTTAAAGCACCGGAACACGACAATCACCAGTCTGACCTCATCGGCTAAGGCCCTGATGATTTATGAGCGTTTTCAGTTCACACCGCTGGAGACTAAAATCAGAATATTTTTTTTATTGCCTGTTGTTCCTCTACCATCTACAGTTGATTTCATTTCCGATCCCCGTGTCATAGAATCCAGGCTGAACCCGCAGGAGAAAAAACTTTTTCAGGTCCACAGGTTTCCAGCCTGTCATCATCTGCTGCTTGTCAGTCAAAGTAATGGGGAGGATTACTGCTACCTGGTCTATAACTGTTTGCGTAAAAAAGGACTTCATTTCACCCAGATATGTTATATCTCCGATAGAGAGCTTTTTGAGCGGGCCTTTGCCCGTCTGCAATGGTTTTTCTTCAGGCATAACCGAACCCTGTTGACGGTCATCGACAAACGGCTGGCAGGTACCTCCGGTCCCGGGCCCGGCCTGGATTATACCCTTCGTTATCCCAGACTTTTCCGTTCGGTTGGTTTGCAGCCGGAGCAGATTGACAATCTTTACACTGAGCTGCTGTTTTTAGAGGCAGTATAGCGACCATCGTATGCATAAGGGAAGGCACAGGCTGCTGAAGATATGTCTCGGTTTGCTGAAGTACACAAAAATGCATCGTCTGCTCTGTCCCTTTTTTATGGGTAACGGCGTCATCCTTGTTCTCCATCGGGTGGTTCCTGAAAGATCCACCCCCCGCATTTCCGCCAATTCCAGAATAGAGATTACGCCGCAATTTCTTTGCCGGCTCATTGACTTTTTTTTAGAGCAGGGATATGACGTCGTTTCTCTTGATGCGGTGTATGCCGGTTTGACGGGTACGAAGGCAGAACGTCCCTTTGTCTGTTTTACCTTTGACGACGGTTATGCAGATGTTTATGATACGGTCCAGCCGATTTTCGCTCAATACCGACTTCCCTATGCCGTGTATGTCATTTCCGATTTTCCGGATCGCAAGTGCATACTCTGGTGGTATATGCTTGAAGACCTGGTTCTGGCACGGGATCATATACAGTTCAGCTATCATGAGCAGGTATATTCATTCAAGACAACCGGTCAGGCGAATAAGGAGTCCGCCTATGGGGCTATTCGGGAACTGTTTCTTGCCGTATCCTCCGGTGGAATGGATGAGCTTGTTGCGGCTGTTTTTTCACCCTGTTCTATTTTCAGCCATGACTATGACGATCAACAGATGAGCTGGGAACAGGTTATAGAGCTTGCCGGAGATCCCCTGGTCACTGTTGGTGCCCATACCGTGCATCACTATCGGTTGAACCGGCTGACAGCAGAACAGGTACGCAGGGAAATCGTCGAAGGCAGGGAACGGCTGGAAGAGAAGATCAAGGTACCTGTCTGCCATTTTGCCTATCCCTTTGGTTCACGGGATGAGGCGGGCAGTCGTGAGTTTGCCCTGGCTGCCGAATGTGGTTTTCATACCATGACCACGGTGCGCGAGGGGGTTATCCATCCGGAACATTGCCGGTATCTTTCCTGTCTGCCCAGGGTTGAGATAACGGGCAGGCACCAGGACTTGACCCTGGTTGATTTACGCCGCTGCGGTCTGGTCGGCCTGCTTCGTAACCGATTGCAGCGCATTGTTACAGAGTGAAATTATGAGCTGTTTTGCTATGAAGCCCGGCTTCATCTTCTTTGAGTGCGCACCCTGTCCGGCAGAGGGCTTACAGAGGGTGCAGTGGAATAAAATGTACTATCCTGCAGGATAACCGGAGCCGTCCAACCATGAAGATAATGATCAGTTACCCCGAACTGCAGGGCAAGGGCAGCCCCATGCTCACCCAGAACCGTCAGTTTCAGTGGATGAGCATTGGTTCCTATATTTATCCTCTGGTTCCGGCCTCTGCGGCTACAATCCTGCACAATGACGGTCATGATATCCTCTGGTATGACGGCATTGCCGAGCATCTCTCCTATGATCATTTTCTTACAACCGTTGAATCCGAAAAACCGGATCTGCTGGTTCTTGAAAGTAAGACCCCTGTTATTAAGCTGCACTGGTCCATCATCCGGGACATTAAAAAAAGTTTTCCGGACTGTAAAGTCGTGCTCATGGGGGATCATGTAACGGCCATGCCTGAGGAATCGCTCCATGCCTCACCGGTTGATTTTATCATCACCGGCGGTGATTATGATTTTTCATTAAAGGGGCTGGTCGATACCCTGGCAGGGAAGGGTCGTATGCCGCCCGGTGTGTACTTCCGTGAAAACGGCACGGTCAAAAACAGCGGCCCGTTTTCTCTGCAGGCTAATGATTTGAATAGCCTGCCCTTTATTGATCGTGATCTGACCAAGGCTCATCTTTACTATGAGAAATGGAAGAAACGGGAACCGTTTCGTTACACCATGGTCGGCCGTGACTGCCAGTGGGGAAAATGCAGTTTTTGTTCATGGACCACGCTGTATCCCAATTTTCGAACCCGCTCGGTGGACAGTCTGCTGGACGAAATTGAGATGCTGGTTGAGCGTTACGGGGTAAAAGAGATCTTTGACGACAGTGGCAACTTCCCGGCCGGCGGGTGGCTGGAGAAATTCTGTCAGGGTATGATAGAGCGTGGACTGAACAGGGAGATTCTTTTTTCCTGCAACATGCGGTTTGATTTTCTTGTCCAGCAGCCGGAACTGCTCAGCCTTATGAAGAGGGCCGGGTTCCGGAAGGTTAAATCCGGTCTGGAATCGGCAAACCAGGCAACGCTTGATAGAATTAAAAAGAATATCAAGGTAACCGACATTGTTGAGGGCTGCCGCCTGGCCACGGAAGCGGGTATTGACATCCAGCTGACGGTCATGGTGGGCTATCCATGGGAAACCAGGGCTGATGCCGAACGTACGCTTGAACTGGCGAAAACTCTTATGTCCAGGGGGCATGCCGAGATGCTGCAGGCAACGGTCATGGTCCCCTATCCGGGAACACCGCTCTTTACCGAGGCCATGGAAAAGGGGTGGATAAGGTTTGATGATCCCCGTGCCTGGGAGCGCTACGACATGACGGAACCTGTTTTTACCATGCCGGACATGGAGGCTGAAGAGATCATGAAAATGTGCAGTGATATCTACAAGACATTCATGACTCCGAAATTTATCCTGCGTCAGTTGTTGAAGATCAGGAAACTTGAAGATCTGGATTATGTGTTCCGGGGAGGAAAGGCGGTGTTTGGTCATATTCTTGATTTTGCCAGAATTCGATCCTGATGGAGTGTGCTTATTGCCCTGGTAGTTTGCGCCTGTCCATAAAATCCTTATTTATGGACAGGCATTAGTTATGGACTGATATGCTAGAAAAATTTTTTCTGAAAAAAATTGAACTATGGGTTGTCTACCTGTTGCTTATTTTTGGGGCAGTTCTGCTGGTGTTGTTTGGCTGGGCGGTTCAGTATAAGGCCACCGGCGGCTACCGGGGAGGCGCGGTCGGTGATGCCATCCTG
>WFRY01000317.1 GCA_015486315.1 Desulfobulbaceae bacterium | reverse complement strand
TGATTCATGTATCATAAACACCATTCTGTGTTACTGAAATTTTTATCCCTTTATGCGATTCTGTTTCTATGCCTCTGTTCGTATGCCATTGGCGGAGAGGCAAAGTCGCATGTGCAATCTGGAACGGATTCCTCCTCTCATTCCGGTTCGCTGGACGCCAAACCGGCTCCCGAGTCTCTGATAGTTTCAGTTAATCAGTGTTTTAACAAGGTGCCGCAACTGCTAATTGATATTACAAGGGCCATTGATGAATCTGTTAACCGGGAGGAAACAAAACAGCTTCTCTCCAACCTGCAGCAGCAATATGACGAACTGATCAGGGAACTTACCGAGGAACAAAACAATCCCGCACTCTCATATTCCCGTTTAAGTGAGTTTGTCACGAGAAAGGAAAACATCGAGAAGAAGCTGGAGAGGCTCCAGAAGCAGATATCAGCAAATCTGGCGCGTCTATCCATGCAGAAAAAAATCTGGAAGGAGCAGGCTGCCAAATTGAATGAGTGGCGCACAGTTGTGGCAGATAATCCGGAACTTCAACCTGTTTTTGCTGATCGGAAATATCTGTTTGATGACATGGACGATGCATTTGCCCGCTTAACCAGGAAGATAAGTGAAATCGCGGCACTCTCAGCCAAGGTAAATGTGTTGCAGACAAAACTCTATTCGCTGGAGTTGGAATTGAATACCCTGGTGCAGATAAAAAAAGGGGGCGAGATTGCACAGACAGCCCCATCCATCCTGTCTCTTCATTATTACCACCTGCTTGCAGAGGAGATGAAGCATCTCAACCGCGAAGAGATATTTTCAGGGGTTCTTGGCCAGGTTCGTCAGGTTACCGATCGCCACGGGGAAAATCTGCTGGTTGTTTTACTGGTCTTCGTGCTTACCATTGCTACTTGGAAAAGCGGTCGCGCCCAAAACAGTTCGGGCAGTTGGCGGACCTTCAGCATACGCCCGTTTGCCACCGCAGTTTTCCTGGTCCTTTCATGCCTTATGCTCCAAAGGTTGTTGACGTCATCTCTCTCCCTTTCCGCAGAATCTGGCGGAATTCTTTTTATCGGCATACTGCTGGCCATGGCCCGTCTGGCAGAGGTCATAACAGGTAGATGGCTGTATCGTCACCTGCTGCTTCCAATGATTTTTGTTCTAATCCTCGCCCTGATATTCCAGATATGCAAACTGCCTGTCCTGCTCATTCATCTCGTAATTTTCCTGGTCAGTCTGTGTGGTGTACTGCTGTTTGGGAAAAATCTTTTTTCTGACCAAACGCAGCTTAACAGGGGCAACTGGTGGCTTCTGCTGATAATCACTGTTTTTTTCATTGTCATTGTTGGAGCTGAAATTTTAGGCTACAGCCAGATCGCCTTTTATCTTTTCAATGCCACCCTGGATTCCATACTTACCGGCCTTGTCTGTAGGTTGCTCTATTTGATCAGCAGAGGATTGCTTGAGCTGCTCCTGCAGTGGATCCCCTTAAAGGTTTTTCAACGAAACAGCGGAATTCTTGTTAAAGAGGTAAGTCCTTTTCTGGCCATTGTTTATGGTCTTTTTTTCCTCCTTGTTTCACTGGTTGCATGGCGGGTCTTTCCTACTGTCCAGGAGGGGATGGAGTATTTTGCCGGCATGGGATGGACTATCAGCTCTTATCGAATCATTCCCAGCCATTTACTGGTTGTATTCCTGGGCATTTACCTCATTTTTGCTCTGTCAAGAGCCGTGCAGGCTATCCTTATGCAGGAAGTCATGCCCCGGTACAGAATGGATCTCGGCGTGCAGTTTTCAATCAACCGTCTGATTCATTATGCAATACTGGTTATCGGGTTTCTCATTCTGTTGCAGGCCCTCGGGGTTGACATGGACAAACTCACCATCCTTGGCGGTGCACTGGGAGTAGGTATAGGGTTTGGTCTGCAGGCCATTGTGAATAATTTTGCAAGCGGAATAATTCTGCTGTTTGAGAGGCCGCTCAAAGTCGGGGATATGATTCAGTTGGGAGATAACATGGGAGAGGTAAAAAAACTGGGTCTGCGGGCTACTATCGTGCGAACCCTTGACAGTGCGGATATTGTTATTCCCAACTCCGAACTGATTACCGGCCAGGTAACCAACTGGACCCTGGCTGACAAAAGAGTGCGGGTGAAGATACCTGTGGGAGTAGCTTACGGAAGTGATATTCAGCAGGTCATGGATATCCTGC
>WFRY01000316.1 GCA_015486315.1 Desulfobulbaceae bacterium | reverse complement strand
GATGTCTCCTGCTGATTTTGTGAAAATGATTTGCACTCATTATGGGTGCCAAGATTATGACATGATAAACAGGATTGAGTTTATCTATCTTTGATGTTCACTGTGATGCTGAGGAGAAGAAATGAGTAAATTACTTACCAACGAACAAAAAGGGTTTATTGATTGGTGGAAGCATAGCGGAAGGCGGGTCAATGTGCTACGCGGATTTGCAGGGACGGGCAAAACTTTTACCATGAAATATTTTCAAAAAAGCTGCTGCATGGACTTAAAAACCATGTGGTGCGCTCCAACACACATGGCAAAAGCTGTTCTGGAAAAGTCTGTTGGCAGCGGGTGCGGAACCGTAACAACGATTCAAAGCGCATTAGGGTTAGGACTTAGAGAAATGGGCAGGTTTTATCCCAAATATAGAAACAAGGTCAATCATCAGGAAATAGAACTCCTGATAATTGATGAGGCCTCCATGGTGGACAGTAAGATGCTTGGGTGGATACTCGATACAAAGGCAAAGCATATACTTTTTGTCGGCGACCCCAAACAAATCCCTCCAGTTGGGGAGAGTTTTTCCCCTGTCTTTGCAAGTAATTTTGCAGAATATACCCTCAATACCGTGCATCGGACAGAGAACGAAAAGATTATTAAGTTTTGTACCGATATTCGTGAAGGTGACTGGCGGCCAGATGGCTTTGAGATATTAACATCAACAGATAAGATGCTTGAATATTTCCACCGTTATGAAATGAATGTTACTGTTTTGTGCGGAACAAACGCGGTAAGGGACAGCGTCAACAGCCTCGTTAGAACAGAGATTAACGGTGGTGTTACTCCCCATAAATTTGTCGTTGACGGTGAGGTGCTAATCCTTGACACTCCGGTGCTTCCACCAAATGGTCTTGCCAATGGAGATAAAGTTGTTGTTTCCGGTGATCCTGTTAGTTCACGGTTTATGGATATTGGCGTTTTAAGCGTTAAGGTAAATGAACTTGATGATAAATTTTATATCTGTGATGGTGATGATGAATCGGAGCTGTTTAGAAAAAGGCTAAAAAATCTTGAGAATGAATACAAAAAAAACGATGATAATTATAACGTGCAAAGACTAATTCAAAATGAATATGACGAGTTTACACGAAATATCTGCAGAGCATCACATGGTTACGCCCTTACATACCACAAAAGCCAGGGTCAAACGATTGATAACGTTGTTATGTGCATAAATGATACATCGTGTTTTAAACGGTCTGGGATAGCGCAGAACATCATTTATACCGGTGCTTCAAGGGCCAAAAAATCAATTGCATTGCTTATTTGATGTTCACAGTTAAACCTCTTCTAACAACCAATAAATCATGGTACATTACGTGCAATAAATAGTATTCTGGCGGGTACTTACATTTTAGGCTTTGTCCTGTATTCCAGTCCCATAAAATGGGGATGCCGCCAGCATCGGGAATACAGGACAAAGCCTTTTTTTTTGAAGGAAGTTTATGCATAAATTTATCGAGTCTGCCCTGTCTATCGGTGTCGAGATATCAGATCCGGTCCAGACAACAGGGAAGGATCCGGAAAGAGTTCCCCTGACCGGTAATGGCCGGGAAAAGGACGGATGGTATTATCTAAATATCGTAAACGGTGAATATGTCGGCGTTATCGGGAACTGGAAAACAGGAGAAAGAATAGAAGTAAAGCCTGGCGGCGGTTTTGAAGGTATTCCTGCTGCTGAACTTGCAGCCCTGCAATTTATCAGGAAAGAAGCTGAAAAAGAACTCCAGAAAGTCCATGATCAGGCGGCCATGGATGCAAAGGCATATGTTGACGGGTTGCCGTCATGCCCTGAAAACCATCCATACCTGGTAACAAAAGGTATTAAGCCTCATGGCGTTGTCTTTGATGAGGAAGACGGAGCGCTTGTCATTCCATTGTTTGATATATCAGCAAAACAAACCAGCTGGCAGAAGATATGGGACGAGTCTCAGCCGGGTGGAAAAAGAAAGAGATTTTTAAAAGGCGGCCAGAAGAAGGGCTGCTTTTACCATATCGAAGGCACAAGGGGAACAATCTATATCTGCGAAGGCTTTGCCACAGGGGCAAGTATTAATGAGGCCACAGGGTGCGAAGTCTTTGTTGCCTTTGATGCAGGAAATCTTCAGCCGGCGATTGATAGCCTTAAAACCTATTTTTCCAGACAAGAGAGATCATGCACCATCATTGTAGCAGCCGATAATGATCACGCAAAAGAGAAAAATATCGGGCTTGAGAAAGCACAGGATACCGGAGAGGCTGTCGTTTACCCGGACGGTATAGATGGCACCGACTTTAACGATCTGCACACAGAACTTGGCCTGAATGCTGTAAGGGAAGCTCTGTTTCCGGTAAAAAATGAAACTATAGTCGAGGTGATGGCTGCAAATGATTTTGAGAAATCGTCACTGACAACACCAATTAATGATGATCTATGGAAGGTCGGGGGCTTGATCCAAACAGGTTGTGAAGGGCTTACAGCGCCAGGGTTATCCAAGGTTATACAGTATGCCTTCCCTGTTGTGTGTACAGCAATAGCGCGGGCAGTAAGCGGTAAGATAAGCTGCCAAGGGCAATGGCCGAACTTATACAGCATTAAAGTAGGTCCAACGTCAAGCGGGAAGTCAATGGCTGACATTGAATTTAAACGGGCGCTGATCAGGGCCGATATGACATCCTTTATAGGGTTAACGGACATTGCTTCAGGGCCAGGGTTGTTACGGGCCATGGAGCGAAATCCAATAACACTATTCAACATTGATGAGGCAACATCGATGTTTCGGTCTACAGGCAGGTACGATCCGGTGGCAGCCGGGAAGCGGGAAGCACTCATGGAATTGTTTGATGCCACCGGCCTCATGATCAGAAAAATGTATGGAGCAAAAAAAGACTCCATTGACGTTGACTGTCCATGTTTATCAATGGTTGGAAATACAACAAATCTGGTTTTTGACGATATAAAAATTGATGATTTTGAATCAGGATTTATCCCGAGGATAGATTTTTTCTGTTATGACGGCAAACGTGATTTTTACGAGACGAAACAGCCTGAGAATATGAAACTTGATACTTTTTGTGCCGGGTTGAAATCACTTATGGACGTTATGCCGCCGGGTGGGAACCTGGCCGGGCTGGATGCAACCAGGCCGATTGATATTGAATTGACCAGGGATGCAACGGTGTACCTGAATGATATTTCCAGGGCTACTGTAATCTCCAATAATAAGGTTTTGGATAATAATGTATTGGTTGGAATCACCAGCAGGACCTATCAAAAAACAATCAAATATGCGCTTGTCCATGTAGCAGGTACCAGGCCGACTTGTGATATTTACAGACCAATGGAGATTAAAGACCTTGAGTGGGGATATAAAATTGCAGGTATCCTTACCAGGTGGAAGCAAAACGTCCTTACGGGCAAGATTTCATCCGGAGATTTCCATGCAGATTGCCTCATGTTTATGGATGGTATCAAAATGGCGATTAAAAAGGGTAAACGGCCAACATTTAATGCAATTATGTATCGTAAAGTTAAAATTAAAAATTGGCAGATGGATTACTCCCAAAAAGTTATCAACGTTCTGGAAAAAAGAGGATCCATATTCATAGATGAGTCCTTGACGAAGACTGCTTATTTTCTGGTAAAAGAGACTTCCTGAATTGGGACAAGATTTAGGGACAATACCGCCTTAAAAATGGCAAAAGGACATGTCCCACACAATGTGGTACATAGTAATCTTGTCCTTTTGTCCTTTTTTGTCCTTTTTATTGTCCCTTCTTGAAGAAAAAAAAATAATAATAATACTATATATATAACAACTAATAATATTATAAAATAAACAAAAAGGACAAAAGGACAAAAAGGACAACACGAAATACACACGTGAAAAAACATGGTGTTTCTCTATATAGAGAATTTCTTGGCCTCTTTGTCCCAACTTGAAAATCAGGCTTAACCTGATCGTTTCCGACCAATGGCAAATATCTTGAATCACATGGCAACAAATAACAGAATGGCGGCTTAAATCAATTTTAACAGGGGATGGTAACCATGGGCATGGAAAAATCTAAAACACGAAAAGAGGTAGCATTATGGCGCTGTAAGGCAACGTGCAGGATTGGGAAAAAAGCCTGCGAAGGAATCTGGGTGCCGGAAGGGATTAACCGGCAGGACTGGATACAATATCAAATGTTCTGCGCCCTGGAAGATCTGGCCAGGGCAATGGAGGAAAAATGAAAAATTATTTATCGTTCGGTGGCGGGGTGAACTCCGTTGCCTTATACCTACTCATGGAAAAATTGGAAATTGATTTTGAGGCAGTATTTATTGACCATGGAGGGGATTATCCGGAAACATACGAGTATGTGGATTATTTTATAAAGACAGGTAGGACGGTGACGGTTTTAAAGCCGGAAATGTATATAAAAAAAACAGACGAACTTTTTAACGACCTGTTTAAATATTGCTGGACCCGTGAAATGGTTCCGTCTATGAGTAGGTGGTGTACTGGCAGATTTAAGGTTCGCCCAGTAAACAGATATATCGAAAAACCATGCTTTATGCACCTTGGAATTGACGCTGGGGAGATTAAAAGAGCCAAGATGAACACTGTGAAAGGTATAGAATCTCGATGGTTACTGATTGAACACGAGATTGATAGACAGGGCTGTAAAGACCTGATTGCAAAATCAGGGCTTAAAATTCCTCCTAAAAGTGGTTGCTGGTTTTGCCCATTCCAGCGGATATCACAATGGAAACAATTAAGAATGAATCACCCTGATCTTTTTTGTAAGGCGCAACAGTTGGAAAAAAGAAACATGGCGGCAAGGGTGCGTATAGGGGAAAAGCCTTTAACTCTCAGGAGTGACGGCAGGACACTTGATAAAATCATCAACACCCAACCTAATTTATGGCCTGAAATTGATTACCCACCATGCCAATGTGAATTGTAAAGAAAAACCGGGCACTCATAAATGAATGCCCGGGAAAAAGGTTATCTTGTCACCTGATCAACAACGGCCAGGATGAAAAGCGCCCAGCACCCGATAATGACAACGAAGCTTAACAGGCACCCGGCTACTTTCCGGTAATCAAGATTCATCCTTATCCCTCCACCCGGTATAAATCTTCCGGTGACGCTCGGACAGGTACGCTACGAGCTCCATAAATTTTAGAACAAGGGCCGGCACCTGGACGGATCCGGCCCGCCATCTTTCAACCGACCGGACACTGACGCACAGCATCCGGGCGGTTTTCCTGTTGTTGAGTCCCAAAGACGCCTGGGACTCGATAAAGCGTTCATTCCTGGTCATCTCTTCTCCTGTGTTGGTTAAAAAAAAATCCTTGCCTTGCCCAGCCCCGCCAGGCCTGGCCTTGCCGAGCCATGCCCAGCCGCGCCAGGCCATTATCCTTGCCTTGCCCAGCCCCGCCCAGCCATGCCCAGCCGAGCATTGCCCCGCCGCGCCATGCCGCGCTAAAATCCTTGCCTTGCCCAGCTATCCGGGCCGTGCTACGCCACGCTACGCTTTGCTCGTCAGGTGCCAAGCCCCGCAATGCTCACAAAGATAACACGCTTTTTCGTCACGGGTTCTCCTCTTCATCAGCTTTTCCAAGGTCGTCTCCGCTATTTCCAGCGTCGGGAACATCAGTTTTCCCGCCGATCTGCATATCATTTCCGTTGATACCGCTGGCATTTTTTTCATTCAGTTTCCTCATATTCATGGTTTTCAGATGCGCAAGCGTTGCCTGTTTGATTGCAAGGCCGCAACGCACATCATTACTCAGAAAATCCAACCTGATATTGGTAAGCGAACTGGAGGCCCGGTTCAGCTCCTTGTAAATTCTATGACGAAGTACGCTCCATGCGACTGACGGCTGCTCTTCCGGTTCAACAATAATGTACCCGACTCCACGTGCACTCCTGAGGTACATAAAATGTGAAACAAGCAGATCATCTTTAAAAGCCTCGACATAAGCCAAGAACTTGAACTGAAACTCTTTAAAAGCAGCAGCAGTACCATAACCGGGCGGTTCTATTTTAAAATGCTCGTAAAGCCATTCATGTGAAATAGTATCACCATATTTGAACTCTTTCACGGCATCATCAACCGCCTGTTTCCATTCAGGCATCTTTGATAATTCTTCCATGTTCACCCCTCAAGCTCAACCGTATAGCGACCAAACAGCGGCCTAAAATCACCGATGCCGACGATATTTCCCGCCGTTTCCCAACACCGTTTCAGGTCTGCAATATCAAAAAGCTCATCGTCAATAACCACCTCAACCGTTGCCGACCACTCGTGGAAAACCGGCCGATATGCCATAACCTTCGCTCTGCCAATGGTCACCGTCCGGGCATCCACAAATTCAGGTTTTTTCCAGAGTTTTTCCGGATCCGCAGGCCCGTTATAGTCCAGCAGAGAATCGCCCATGATAATCACGGCGCGCTCAACATCTTTGCCCAGCTTATACCGGCGGGCACCCTCAATGAGAGACTTACGAATATTCAACATGGGCAGGATGATTTTGCCATCCTGATTCTGGTAGAAAGCACCCATGTAGAGACTCTTTGCAATGGCATACTTTCCTTCGTCCGTTGCCTTCAACTTCCGATCGCTGGTTAAAGTTTTATGAGCCCTGCCTGCATCTGAAAGCGGATCAACAAGCTTGTCGCTGTGCATCAACATCGGGCCGTTTCCTGTGAGTGTTACAATCAAATTTTTCATTTCATTTTCCTTGCCGCTCTTGCGGCGTTTGTTGTTTGTCGCCTGCCCATTGCAGGTCTTTTTTATCCTTGCCTTGCCAAGCCGAGCCGCGCCTTGCCAAGCCGAGCCGTGCCAGGCCTGGCCATTATCCTTGCCTTGCCGAGCCGCGCCTTGCCGAGCCAAGCCGAGCCATTATCCTTGCCTTGCCCAGCCCAGCCACGCCGCGCCGTGCCAAGCCATGCTAAAATCCTTGCCTTGCCTTGCCGTGCCCAGCCCCGCCGTGCCAAGCCCAGCCGTGCCTTGCCATGCCCAGCCGCGCTAAAATCCTTGCCTTGCCCCGCCCCGCCTAGCCCGGCCTCGCTGTGCCGTGCCTTGCCATGCCGAGCATTGCCATGCCGAGCATTGCCGTGCCACGCCTTGCCATGCAGTGCTAAGCCGCGTCGCCTATTTTATTCATATCCACAAGACACGCTATGGACCCCGCGTGTACCGCGGATCATCGCCTCCTCATATTGGCTCGTGACGTATGTTTTATCAATCTGCAGGGTATTGCCGTATGCATCAAGCGTTCTGCAAACGACTGTCCCTTTGTGACTGGCCTTAATGCCAACAAGGGTATACCGTCCGCTGCCGGAACTCTTCACGTATTCAAGCTCAAGCGTGCGGCCACCTTGCTGCTGTACTTTCTTCGGGGATGGCTTGGGGCGCTCTACCTCGACCTCATCAGCCTTAAGCAGGTCAACTGTTGGCCGCCATGTTCCATCGCTGAAAATTGCTATTTCAGTACCATCGTCGAGGTAATCTACAGTATAAGGCATTGTTCCCGCAGCCTGTGCCGATACCGCTGCCAACATCATTACTGCTACAATTAACTTTTTCATTTTCTACTCCCTGCCGGAATCGCCCGGCGTTTGTTGTTATGTTGCTCAACAAGATACGACAGCCTGTCGTGATAGTCAACAGGAAAATGCGTCACTGTGTCGTTTTTTCAGGGGCAGCTTCTCAGGGTGTTTACAACTCGTTGATAAATCGCTATAATAGAGGATATTGATAATATTTTACGCAGCACAGGGAGAACATGAGGGCATACGCTACAATACCACAATGTGCAGATGCACTGGTAAAAGCACATGGCAATGTAACGCAGGCAGCAAAGATGATAGGATGCTCAAGATCAGGCCTATCGGGCAGAATAAGCCGTCATGCAACTCTTAAAAAAGCACGAATAGAGGGGACTGAAAAGCTCCTGGACCTCGCAGAATCAGCGCTTTGGCAGCTTGTACGAGATAAGAATTTAGGGGCCGTCTGCTTTGCACTGAAGTGCCAGGGGAAAGGGCGGGGTTGGATCGAAAATCCCACCGTTGTCATGCCGGATGAGGGAGCGGACAGGACTCTGAATATCAGACTGCATATGCCAAAAAAATAAATGGACGTTGAGCTGACTCAGCCGCAGTGGGATATGCTGGCAATGCGGGATAACCAGGTACCATTCCCGCTCTTCACCGGAGGGTATGGGTGCGTGCACCCAGACACTAAGATCGTTACTGACAAGGGTTTAATTCCCATTTCTGATATAACGCGTTCAACTCACGTTTTAAGTTGGAATGAGAAAAATCAGAAATTCCAGTTTTCTTTAAGTGGCGGTTCGTTCCCAAGAGGTAGGGGGAAGATGTACCGAGTTTTAACGACAAGAGGAGAATTTGTATCAAGCGAGCATCACCTGATACTTTCATCCGATGGTACCTATCTACGGGTTGGAGATATTTTTGACTCTTACGCGGATAACGGAGAACTTCCATTCCTGCATCAGAAACAAAATGTCTCTTCCCTGTCGTTGTCGTTTTCAAGTGCTCAGCATTGTTTGAAAACAGACGTAGATTACTTGGCGAATTATGCAGCCGAAGCCCGTCTATATGGTCAACAATTTCTTGGTCCGTCAAAGGGCGGCCAAGGATTTGAGCAACAATCAAGCGATGTTCCAGAATCCTCCCATCTCTCCGCTCCCCTCCAAAGTAGTAGGACTTGGAAAATTTTTGATAAGATGGGGTCACAAGGGCATATCCATCCAGGTCAACAATCCTCCCCCCTTTCCAGCTGCCGTTTAACTCGCCTATCGCAGAGCCTCGCCGCCGCCTGGGTAGGTCGAGCTTTAACATTATTTTTTGAACGTATTTTTTACTGTAGCCGAGTCTTTTTGCAATCTGTTGGGAGGTTAAGATACCATCGCTTAACTTCCGTATTTTTTCCTCTTTGTGCCTTCCTGATCCCTTCCGGTGCGACGGCGGCCGACGGGCTTGCAGGTAATGGGCTCTCAGTACCTCCCGAACATATCCAGGGGACGCTCCGGAACGATCTGCAATCTCATTTGAAGTTAAATCGCGGTCATAGTTCATCAAAACAACTTCTTTCTTTTTCATGCTCCCCTCACGGCGATATTGATAACATACGTATAATAGCGGTTACGCCTGTGGAAGACAATGTTTATTATGATATGAACGTTGCCAACACAAATAATTATGTTTGCGAGAATGGATTCGTACACCATAATTGTGGAAA
This sequence comes from Desulfobulbaceae bacterium, assembly GCA_015486315.1. GTDB lineage: Bacteria > Desulfobacterota > Desulfobulbia > Desulfobulbales > Desulfobulbaceae > Desulfobulbus_C. Next base: position 4,649 of record WFRY01000316.1, on the reverse strand, counting down.
GTCTTTTATTCTGGCTGTTAATGTTATCCGGGATATGTTTCTGTTCCGTGGCTGCAAAGTCGGTGTATATGCGCCGACGCACGACCTGTTGTCACTCAACATCATCCCCGTAATAGAGGGCATGCTTGAAAATCTCGGCTTGAGATACAGTCATAACAAACAGCAGCATATAATCAGGTGCGATGGATCGCAGATTATTTTCAGGTCCATGAATGATCCGGGCCGGATCGTTGCTTACGAGGTCTATGCGAGTCATGTTGATGAAGCGGACCTGATGGCCACACGTCAAAAAGGTGAGGAGGCGTGGAACAGGATCATCGGGCGAAACCGGCAGCGGCACCCAAAAAAGAAAAAGACGTTTAACCAGGTATGCGCGTACTCAACACCAGAGGGTTTTAAATTTACCTATCATCGGTGGAAGAAAGCGCCTGGTGTGGGATACAAATACGTTACAGCTCAGACAAACACGAACTGGAACCTTGATAAATCGTTTATTCTCAATCTTGAGGACACTTACACACCGGCACAGTGCAAGGCATACCTCATGGGCCAGTGGACCAATATATTTACAGGTTCAGTGTACTCCTATTATGACCGTGACACCTGCAGGACAGACAGGGTTATCCGGCCTGGTGACGTACTGCATATAGGCCAGGATTTCAACTTCGGTGGTTGTTGCGGCGCGGTATATATCAATGAGGGAAACTCGATGTACCTTGTCGGTGAGCACGCAACGCAGGACACTGAGCAATTGGTACAGTTGGTTAAAGACAAGTATGCAGACAAACACAGGGTGATATTTTATCCGGATGCAACAGGCAAGAGCAATGCGACAAATGCAAGTGAATCTGACATAGCTATGATCAAACAGGCAAATTTCCAGATCAAGGCAAAGAACACAAATCCGAGGATTGTAGATAGGATAAACTCAGTGCAGAGACTCCTATACAACAAGCGGTTTTATGTCAACGACAAGGAATGCCCGAAGACTGTCGAGGCATTGGAAGAGCACGCATACAATGACAAGACAGGCCTGCCTGATAAGTTTGCAGGCCCAGCGACGATAGATGACCGCAACGACGGTATGGGCTACGCTTGCGCCTACCTGTACCCAATCAAGAAAATAATCACCAAAGCTGGAGCGCTACCGATATGAAGAAAGACTCTGTTGACATGGTATCAGACGAAATGGAATTATGGCTGGAAGACTCCCACCTTCCACGAACTTTGTCACTCGGCACTGTTGCCATGAAAAAGGCGGGGCCAAGGTATCTCCCGCAAAATAAGGCAGAGACCAATGATGCTTATGCGCTCAGGCTCGAATACAGCACACTCCTTAATGCCTATCGTAAAACATGCGCATTCCTGGCCGGGCAGGTATTCCAGGTGGACATTGCTTTTGACGATTCGGTACCGGATTCCATAATCAACTTCAATCCTAATATTGACGACGTCAACAACTCCATTGACGTTGTGGCAAAACGGCTGTTCCAGAGCGGCATGGCAAAAGGAGTGTCTCATATATTTATCGACTCACCTCCAGCTCCGGTGGATGAGAATGGTGATCCTGTTGCACTTACCAGGCAACAGGAGGACGAGCAGGGCATCAGGCCCTATTTTGTCTCTGTCAGGCCTGAAGATATTCTCGGTGGCCGGTTTGACATGGATACCATGCAGTTTACACAAATCAGGTTCAGGGAAATTGTTGAAAAAAACGAGGGCAAATACTCCACCAAGGTAGTTTCCCGGGTTCGTGTCCTTTTCCCTGGTGCCTGGGAGTTATGGGAGGACACCGGCAACGACAACTACGTGCTGATTGATTCCGGGACATTTTCGGTTCCGTATATCCCATTTGTGACTTTTATCCCTGGCATGGAAACAACTCTGCTGACCGGAGAGACACCGTTAATGGATCTCGCAGAAATCAACCTGGCACACTGGCGGTCAAACAGTGATCAAACCAATATCCTGCACGTCGGCCGGGTGCCGCTGCTGTTCGGCCGCAATGTGGATCCGGGCGTTATGCCGGTCGGCACTGCGTCGATGGTCAACTCATCAGACGACAACTCCGACCTTAAATTTGTCGAGATAACCGGAGCGGCAATAGGTGCTGGCAGGGACAGCTTAAAAGATCTTGAAGCACAAATGGCGCTCTACGGTCTGCAGCAGCTTGTCCCGCGTACCGGAAACCAAACGGCGACGGAGAAGGCGTTGACGAGCGCTGAGTCAAATAGCTCGCTTGGAACATGGGCAACAGAGTTTCAATCTTTCCTGATCCAGGCCTATAGTGTCCTTGCTGACTTCATGGGCGAGACCTTCCCGGATAACGGCCTGCTGATTAACCAGGAATACAACTTCGGCGTTTCAGATCCTCAGATTATCCAGGCGATACTTAAGTCAAATGAGATGGGTGTTATCTCCACACAGGAGACTTTCCGCGAGCTCAAGCGCCGTGGTGTTTTTTCCGATGACCTGTCTTGGGAAACCATGCAGGCCGATATCGAGCAGGAGCAACGCGACAACCTTGCAACCATGCAGATGGCCGGGTCTGCTTTTGGCGGTGCTGAGAATTGAAAAGGGAGCATATCATTCAGCGGCTGCGCTTTATCGAGCAGCGGGACCGGATCGATAAGTATGAAGCAGCCGCGCTGAAAGAGCTTTTGCGCGTTTATAACAAGGCCAGGAAAGATACGCTCAGGCAGATAGGCATTGCCGCCCGGCGCAGGTACCATGGGTCCACGCAAATTCGTCTCCGCCTACTCCTGAAGGAAATAGACGACAAAATTAGAGAATTTACCCAGCAGCTCACACCGGCCGTGGCTAAGTCCGTGGCCGTCCCGGGCAAGTACTCCTACACCGATACCAACAAGATTATATCCTGGGACGGGGCTGTGCCTGAATATCAGTATGTCACAATGTCAGAGGCCCAGATAGCGGCCATGGTAACAAGCGAGACGCTGGGAGGGCATACACTCGGGAACTGGTTGTGGCGGGCGCTTAACGCGGACAACAAGGCGCTGAAAGACGATATCAGGGCCGGGCTGGTACGGGGGGTTGGCTACAACAAGCTGATGCGCGAACTTGGCGACGGGTACGATAAACTATTTGACGCAAAGTCGGCCAAGCGCAACCTGGAGACGGTAGTTAAATCATATATTCAGTCAGTCAACGCCAAGGCACACCGTGATATTTACGCCGCAAATGAGAGCATTATCAAGGGGTACAAATGGTCGGCCATCATGGAGAACGGCGACGTGTCTACAGGTCGCGGGGTGTGTCCCAGGTGTATGGCCCTCGATAATAACGAGTACAAGCAGATTTCCGACGGTCCGGACTGCCCTTTACATGCCGCGTGTAGATGTCAATGGCTTCCTCTCACAAAGACTTGGCGTGAAATGGGGCTTGATGTTCCTGAGATGAACACCAAGTACCGGAAGTGGTACGAGCGGGATCTAAGCAACCGGACAAAGCTTGCCTACGGCCTGACGGATAAGGATTTTTCCTCTTTCTGGTGGGGTAAGGACAAGGCCTGGCAGAATAACGCGGTCGGGCCGGTCCGGGCACGGCTGATCAGGGGCCATGTAATCAAGTTCAAATCAATCGTGGACAAAAACGGTGACTTGATACCGCTTGATCAGTTACCGATTACCGAAAAACAGTTACACAACGCGCGGAAGCGCACCTAACACACAGGGAGGAAGCAACATGGAATATGTTTTAACAGAGAATGGCAACATCCAGGCAAAGGACGGTAAGCCGGTGGTCAAGGATGGCGATCAGGAATATGGCATTGACGCTATCGGCGCACAGTCAAAAATAACTGCCCTGAAAAAAGAGGCCAAGGATTACCGGAAGAAATCGTCCGAACGTGGCGAACAGCTTAAGGCTTTTGCCGGGATAGAGGATCCGTCCGCTGCTATTGATGCCCTGCAGACAGTATCCACAATGGACGACAAGCACAAAGCCGACGTTGAAAAGCTGAAAGGCACCATTAATCAGGCCTGGCAGGAGAAGGAAAAGGCATGGGGTACAGAAAAAGCACAGCTTGAAAACAAGCTGTTTGATACTGCCGTGACTGCCAAATTTGCCACCTCTCCGGTTGTTGCCAAGACAATTTATCCGGCCGCCGCAGCCGCGAAAATTTACGGAGACAACCTCCGAGGCCTTGCTACAGGCGATGGGGCAGCAGTTGACAACAATGGAAATACCATATACTCTAAAGAAAAGCCCGGTGAACCTGCCGGTTTTGATGAGGCCCTGCAACACCTGATTGATACTGACCCCAACAAGGACCAGATATGGAAAGGGACGGGGGCAAACGGATCAGGTGGACGGCCAGGGCCGGGCGCTGATCAAGGAGAACAACCCGGATCAGCAATAGACAAAATTTCCGCAGGCCTGGCAGCCAGGCAGGCGGGCAGATAAACGTGAGATGTTTTACGTGAAACATTTGGTTTCCCTGTAATCGCAGCAGTGGTTACAGGGAAACCAAAGAGTAATCCCGGACCAGTCGGACCGGAGCCTTCAGGCCAGTGCGCGCCGCTACTTATTTTTCCAAATTATTTTCCGAGGTATTTATTATGAGTGCGATGACACTTGCCGAATTTATCAAACGTACACGAGATCAGCTTATTGCCGGAGTGGTAGAG